>JAGQRJ010000772.1 GCA_020425635.1 Planctomycetota bacterium
AGAAGCCGGCTTCCAGATCATGCCCACCGCGGAGGAGGCCGCCGCGGCCGCCAACGGCGACCCGATCACGGCCCCGGTCAGCGCGCCGGTGGTCACCGACCTCTCCCTGCAAGCCGGCGATCCGGTGCTGGCAGGGGGCGGACCGGAGTTCGACGGCTTCCTCGACTCCATGCCGCGCTGAGCGCGCAGGTCTGAGCGACACCCGCGCCCGCCCGAGCCTCGGCTCGTGCGGGCGCCTGTCGTTTCAGGGACGCGGCGTCAGCCCCGCGGCGGCGTGCGCACGACCAGCAGCCGGACCTCGGTCATGTGCTCGATCGCCGAGCGGATCCCCTCACGCCCCAGACCCGAGTCCTTGACCCCGCCGTAAGGCATGTGGTCGACCCGCCACGAGGGGACGTCGCCGATCACCACGCCGCCCACCTCGAGGGCGTCCCAGGCCTGGTTCGCGCGGTGCAGGTCTCGGGTGAAGACCCCCGCCTGCAGCCCGAAGTCGGAGTCGTTGACCTCGGCCAGGGCCGCGCCGTAGTCGCTCCAGGAGGAGAGCACGGCGACCGGGCCGAAGGCCTCCTGCCGCACGAGCGGGTGCTGCTTGGGGACCCCCTCGAGCAGGGCCGGCGTGAGCGTGGCGCCGTCGCGCTGCCCGCCGCAGAGCAGGCGCGCGCCCGCGGCCACGGCGTCGGCGATCCAGCCCTCGAGCCGCTCGGCCTCCTTCTCGGCGATCAGCGGGCCGACGACGGTCTGCTCGTCGCGCGGGTCGCCGACCTGCAGCGCCTGGGTGCCCTCGACGAGCTTGCGCTTGACCTCGTCGTAGACGGCCTCGTGGATCAGGATCCGCTGGACCCCAATGCAGCTCTGCCCCGACTGGTAGAAGGCGCCGATCAGGAGCCGCGCGACCGCGTCGTCGAGGTCGACGTCGCGGTCGACGACGCAGGCGGCGTTCCCGCCGAGCTCGAGGATCACGCGCTTCTTTCCGGCGCGCGCCTTGAGCGCCCAGCCGACCTCGGCGGAGCCGGTGAAGCTCAAGAGCTTCAGCCGCGGGTCCTCGCTGAACAGGCGCGCGCCGTCGCGGCGGCAGGGGAGGATCGAGAACGCCCCCGGCGGGAGGTCGGTCTCGGCGAGGACCTCGCCGAGGATCAGCGCCCCCACCGGCGTGAGGCTCGCCGGCTTGAGCACGAAGGGACACCCGACCGCGATCGCGGGCGCGATCTTGTGGGCCACGAGGTTCAGCGGGAAGTTGAAAGGCGAAATGAAGCTGCAGGGGCCGAGGGGCACGCGCTTCCACATGCCGCGGTAGCCCGCGGCGCGCGGGCTAATGTCCAGGGGCAAGACCTCCCCGTAGACGCGGGTCGACTCCTCGGCGGCGACGCGGAAGGTGTCGATCAAGCGCGTGACCTCGCCGCGGCTGTCCTTGATCGGCTTGCCGGCCTCCAGGCACAGGCACTCCGCGAGCTCGTCGGCGCGCTCGCGCAGGCGCCGCACGCAGTGCTCGAGGATCGCCTGGCGCTCGTAGGCGGCGAGGCGCGCCATGGGCTCGCGGGCCTCCACCGCGAGCCCGATCGCGCGATCGATCGTCGCCTCGTCGGCGAGGGGCACCCGCGTCAGCGCGGCCCCGCCGAACTTGTCGTAGACCACGAGGTCGTGGTTGGGCTCGCAGGCCTGGTTCCCGACGTAGCAGGGATACGAATCGCGCACGGACAGGCTCCTCGGGGTGGGTGAAGCGCGTCAGCTCCAGGGGTAGTCGAGCACGGGCCAGCCCTCGCGCTCCGCGGCCTGCCGCAGGAGCGCGTCGGGGTTGACCGCGCAGGGGTAGCCCAGGCGCCCCAGCCAGGCGCGGTCGGCGGCGTCGGACCCGTAGCCATACGAGGCCTCGAGGTTGACCCCCTGGGCGACGAGGTCGTCGAGCACGCCCTCGACGTCGGGCTCGAGCAGCTTGCCGGTCGCGCGCCCGTCGCGGAGCTCGAGCTCAGCGGCGTACAGCGCGCTGGAGCCGAGGGCCGCGCACACCGGCTCCACCGCGACCCGCAGCCCGTGGCTGAGCAGGATCGGGCTGCGCCCCTCGTCGCGCGCGCGCTGGAGCAGCTCGGCGCCGCGCGCCGCGATCCGCGAGCCGAGGAAGCGCTCGGAGAACTCGCGCCCGAGGAGCGCGATCCGGTCTTCGCCCAGGCCGGTCAGCGCCAGGGTCGCCCAGCGGCGCTGCTGCTGACGGTTGCCCAGGCGCAGCAAGCCGAGGGCCGGGAGCCCGAGGGCCAGGCCGCCCAGGCGCGCGGCGCGCTCGACGCGCCCCGGCGCGCCGCTGGCCAAGAACGCGCTCTGCGCGACGGCGTGGGGAGGCACGAGCACCCCCTCGAGCCGGATCAGCGTGCGGGTCTCGCTCACAGCGGCGGAGGGAGGCTCGCGACCTCGGCGCCCGCGAGCTCTTCGCCGCGCTCGCGCAGCCAGGCGGGATCCAGCTCGCCCGAGACCTCGAGCTCAGTGAGGATCAACTCCTGGTTGAAGGGGGCGAACACGAGCTGGCACGGCTCCCCCCCCGCGGCGTCGTTGACCCGGAACACCGAGCGCCCGCCCAGCTTCACGCGCACGTCGTTGGTCTTGGTGCGGTCGATCTGGATCCGCTGCACCTTCGACGTGCTCCCCAGCACGGAGGGCTCGTATTCGGCGGCCATGCAGGTCAGCCCCTCCGGCGGCCTGCGACCGTCGAGGGTCCCGAGCACGTTGCAGGGCAGCGACACGGTGAAGCCGCCCTTGCGCTCGGCGGCGGGGTCGATCGTCACGTCGCGCGCCGCGCCTGCCCGGTAGCCGAACCCGATCAGGCACCCGGTCCAGTCGCCGGGCGAGAGGAGCAGGTTCACGTTCGGGCGCTGCCCGTCCTGGGCGCGCAGCTTGGCCTGGATCTTGAGCGTCCCCGGGGCGAAGCGCGGCCGCAGCGCGACGCGCCCGCGCAGCTTGACCTGACCGTCTTCGAGCCACTCGGCCGTCGAGCTGGGGAACCCGCCCGCGACGAGGTCGGCGGTCTCCTCCTGGCTCTTGAACACGTATTCGAGCGACATGCCCCCGGTGCGCTTGGGCTTGAACTTGCCCGACAGGAGGTCCGCGGGGTCCGCGGCGAGCTGCTCACCCCGAGCGCGCAAGAACGCCGCCTGCAGCTGCGCGAACCCGCGTCGGTAGGTCTCCGTGGCGCGCAGGGCCGGCGAGAACCCGCTCCTCGCCAGCCGCACCACCTCGGCGGGCTCCAGGTCGGCGAAGGACGCGATCCTCGCGTCGACCACCTGCTCCTCGAGCGGGCGAATCTGGGCCTCGTACGCGCCGCGCTCCGCGGCGGGCAGCGAGACGCCCCCCGACTCGGCGCGATCCAGCGCGGCCCGGGCGCCCTGGGGGGCGCGGACGCTCAAGCACAGCAGCACGCACGCGCGGAGACGCGCGGCGTCGCCCGGCGCCTCGCCGAGCAGGCTCAACAGCTCGGGGCCCGAGAGCTCGGCCAGGGAGACCGCGCGCGCGCCGTCGTCGTCCTCGACCTGGAAGCTCAGCTCGGCGGCGTCGTAGCCGAGCACCGCGCCGTGAACCTCGCCGCCGGTGTCGAGGGCGAAGGTCTGCTCGCCTGAACGAGACGCGCAGGAGCGCGCGAGCTGGGCCAGCGCGTCCTCGAGCAGGGCCGCGTCGGCCAGCCGGGCCCGGGCCCCCTCGGCGAAGGCCCCGCCCGCCTCCTCCTCGAAGGGCTGCATGAGGCGCCGCGCCTCGCCGAGGTCGCGCCCGAGGAGCGCCGTCCAGAAGCGCGCCTCGGCCTCGCGGTACGCGCGCTGAGCCTCACCCAGCGCGCGCTGCGCTTCGAGTCGCGCCAGGCTCGCGGCGACCGCGTCGGCGAGGTCGACGGGCAGCTCGTCGGCCGCCGCCTTCAAGGCCGCGACGTCGCCCGCGGCCTCGAGCTCGCCCAGGCGCGTGGTCGCCGACTCGAGCACCGTGCGCCGCAGGATCTCGAGGGCGGGGACCTCGGGCAAGACCTCGCGCCACGCCTCGCGGAACGCCTCGAGCTCCGCCAGGGCTGCGCGATAGCGCTGCTCGCTGACCAAGGTCAGGGTCGTCTTGCTCACCGCCTCGAAGGCGCGGTTGCCCTCGGCCTCGACCCGCGCCTTGAGCGCGTTGGCGCTGTGCTTCGCCTCCTCGGCGGCGGCGTCGTCGGGGAACGCGCTGGCCACCCCCAGCAGGCGCTCGTAGCCCCCCCGCGGATCCTCGGGGTGGTTGATCACGTACTGCCGCGCGCGCTCGAGCGCCTCCTCCGCGAGGCTGGCGGCCCCGGGGTTCGGCGGAGGGTCGCTGGGGGGGTCGCCTTCGTCGACGGGACGGCGCCGCCCCGTGCGCCGCCGGCGCCCGCCGTCGGGCTCGGCCCCGTCGTCAGGGTCGGCGCCGCCGTCGGGGTCCTGCCCGTCGGGCTTCGTCTCCCCGTCGGGGTCCGTGCCCTCGGGGTCGGTCCCGTCGTCCGCGACCGGGGTCGACGTCCCGCCGAAGAGCGCCCACCCGACCACGCCCAGGCCGAGCAAGGCGACCAGGACCGCGCCCGCGAGGGCCGCCAGGGGCGGACCTCCCCCGGCCTTGGCGCGGGACTTGGAGACCGGCTGCGGGTTGCGCGCGGCGTCGAGCCCGCGGAGGAAGTCGCGCATGCTCGGCAAGCGCGACTCCCGCTCCTTGACGACCATTTTGGCGAGCAGCTCCCGCAGGGGCTCCGGGACCTGGGGCATGGCCTGCGCGAGGTCCGGGAAGGGAGCCCGGACCTGCTGCACCAGGATCTCCCGCGCGCCGTCGCCCTCGTAGGCGGGCTCGCCGGTGAGCATGTGGTAAAGCGTCAAGGCGAGGGAGTAGACGTCGCTGCGCGCGTCGATGTCCGTGCGCCCCAGGGCCTGCTCCGGCGAGCAGTAGTAGGGCGTGCCCTCGGTCATGTCGGACTTCTCGCCCGTGCCCGCGACCGCGAGGGGCTTGGCGAGCCCCAGGTCGCAGAGGCGGACCTCACGGTTCGAGGTCAGGATCACGTTCTCGGGCTTCACGTCCCGGTGCACGATCCCCACCTCGTGGGCGTGCTGCAGACCGCGCGCCACCCCCTCGGCGATCCGGAAGGCCTCCTCCACCTCGTAGGGCCCGACCTGCTCGAGGTGCTCGGCGACCGACTCGCCGTCGACGAACTCCATGACGAAGAAGTAGAGCCCGTTGGCCTCGCCCGCGTTGATCGCGCCGACCACGTTCTCGTGGTTGAGCTTGGCGGCGGAGCGAGCCTCGTCGAGGAACTTGGCGACGTAGCTCTCGTCTCCCGCGAGCCGCCGCGAGAGGAGCTTGAGCGCGACCACACGGTCCATGGAGGTCTGCCGGGCGCGGTAGACCACCCCCATGCCGCCGCGGCCCGCCTCGGCCTCGATCCGGTAGCCAGGCACGACCTCGGGGTCGAGGCCCTCGAGCAGCGCGGGGTGATCGCTCATTTTGACCGCGCCCATGGAGGTCAGCTCCTTGAGCAACCCCCCGGGTTCAGCCTTGGCGAGCGCCTTCTCCACGGAGCGCTCGGTGCAAAGATCGAGCTTGACCGCGAACAAGCCGACCAAGGCGTCTTTGGCCTCTGGCGTTAACTCCACCCCGCGCAGCCCCTTGTGCCTGATGCGACCCCGTCAGTCTACCCCACGCGCCCGCGCCTCGCTCGCCGGCCTCAGCCCGCGAGCGAGTTTCGCAGCCAGCGGTCGATGTCCGCGCTCTCGTAGAGGGCCTCCCCGTCTATGAACAGGCAGGGCACCTGGCTCTTGCCGCCTCGCCGGCTGAGCTCGGCGTTGGCGTCTGGCTCGCGGCGGGTGTCGCGCATGCGGATCCCCTCGACCCCGAGCTCCTTGATCGTGCGCATGACGCGCACACAGAAGGGGCAGCTGTCGAACTTGAACAGCTCCAGCTCGACCTCGCGCCCGTCCTTCAGCTTGACCACGCACCACCTCCGGCCCACAGGCTACTGGATCCCGCGGAATTTTCCGCAGCGGAGAGCGCGCGGGCCCGGGACGAGCCCCGGGATCACGGCCGGGGGGCGCCGCTCCGGGGGCGCGCGCGCCGACCGATGAACATGGCCACGATCTTCTCGAACTCCTTGACCGAGGGGAAGCGATCCTCGGGCTTCTTGGCCAACGCGCGGTGGATCGCCTGTTCGAGGGCCTTGGGCACGTCCTTGCGCAGCTCACGCAGCGGCCGCGGGGGCTCGGTCGCGTGCAGGTTGAGGTAGCCGAGCGAGTTGCGCGAGGTAAACGGCAGCTGCCCGCCGATCATTTCGTAGAGCAGCAGCCCCGCGGCGTACTGATCCGCGGCCTGGCCGACGTCTTGCCCGCGGGCCTGCTCGGGGCTCGCGTAGCGCGGGGTCCCCAGGTAGGTCCCCGGCTTGCCGTCTTCGGCCTCGTCGTCGTCGAACACGAGCGCGAGGCCGAAGTCGAGGACCTTCGCGCGCGAGTCGCGGCGGTCGATCAGGACGTTGGCCGGCTTGAGGTCGCGGTGCACGACGCCGTTTTGGTGCGCGCAGCCCAGCGCGCTGAGGATCCCGGCGCCGTAGCGGCAGGCGAGCGGAATCGGGAGCGGCGCGTCGTCGGTGATCACCTTCTTCAAGGTGGGACCCTTGACGAACTCGAGCACCAGGTAGCACAGCCCGTCGAGCTCGCCCATTTCGTAGACCGAGATCACGTGCGGGTTCTTGAGCAGCGAGAGTGAGCGCCCTTCGCGCAGGAAGCGCTGCGGCGCGCTCGCCGAGAGCAGGTTTGGCTTGAGCACCTTGACCGCGGCCTCGCGCGGCTCCTCGGAGCGCTGCGCCTCGTAGACCCAGGCGAAGCTGCCTTCGCCGGCGAAGCGCAAGAGGTTGTAGCCCGCGAGCACGCTGCCCACGAGGTCCTTGGCCTGGACGCCGCTGCTGCGCGCGACCGACCCGGCCGAGAGCGAAGGGTGCACCCCCGAGCTCGAGGCCGCGGGGCTGAGGCTCCCCCGGGCGACGTTCAACAGGGCCTGCTTGCGCTGCGCGAGGTCCGACGGCGCGAAGGCCTTCCCGTCGAGCCGCCCCAGGGCGTCGAGGCCCTTCTCGATCAGGCCCTCGGCCTCGAGCGACTGCACGTAGGTCAGGAGCGTGGGCACCTCCTCCGCGAAGTGGACCTCGGGCTCGAGCCCCTGCTCGAACAGCGCGATCGCCTCGCGGTGCCTCCCGGCCTTGGCGTGGACCTTCGCCGCGAGCACGCACGCGTCGCCGAAGTAGGGGTCCGTGCGCGGCACCTGCTTGAGGGTCTTGAGCGCCGCTTCCCCGCGGTTGAGCTCGATCTGCGCCTTCGCGGCCCGCAGGGGTTCGCCGGCCTTGAGGTAGAGCTGGGCCTCACGCTCCGGGTCCTTGGCCTTGCGCGCCGCGGCCGCCGCGTCGTTGAGGTGCCCGATCTCCTCGTAGAGCTGCGAGGCGGTCACGTAGTCGCCGGCGTCCTCGTAGAGCGTCGCGGCCTGCTCGAGCTCGCCCGCCGCGCGGGCGCAGTTGGCGGCCTCCTTGGACATCTTCGCCAAGGTGAAGAGCTTCGCCGCCTGGAGCATGTCGCCGACCTCCCGGCTGAGGACGGCGGCCTCCTTGAAGTTGCCCACCCGGCGGAACAGGTCGATCGCGTTCGGGTCGCTGACCACCGAGAGCGCCCGCGCCGCGCGCTCGACGCGCTTCTGGTGCTCGGGGGTCAAGGCCCCCTTGGCGGGGACCCCCCCGAGGAGGCAGCGCGCGAGCCCGCGCTGATCGCCGCTGCGCTCGAAGAGCCCGATCGCCTGCTCGAGGTCCCCCGCCTTCTCGAAGTAGCTGGCCGCGGACTGCACGACCCCGACCCGCTCGTAGAGCTCGGCGATCCGCTTGGCCAGGCGCGGCCGCGCTTGCTCGAGGGTCCCCTTCTTCTTGAGGTGGTGCCAGTAGTCGCGCCCGTCCCCGCCCGCCGCGTAGGCCCCTTCGAGCTCGGTCGCGGCCTCTTCGTAGCGGCCCTCTAGCTCGAGCAGGTCCGCCGCGTCGAAGCGGCGTCCGGCCCGGCGGTGCGCGTGCACGGCCTCTTCGAAGTGCCCGCTCGCGAGCAGGCGGTCGGCAGACTGGGGCGAGACGTCGCCGAGCCGCGCCACGTCGCTCATGGCCTGCTCGCTGCCCGCGCGCTTGTAGGCCTCGAGCGCCTCGCCCTTGCGGCCGGCCGCGATCAAGGCGTCGCCCTGCTCGCGGTAGAGGCCGGCGTCCTCGTACATTTCGGCGGCCGGGCGAGGCATGCCGTCGGCGAGCAGGAGCTCCGCGCCGCGGCGCCGGTTCCCGAGCAGCTCGTAGGCCTTCGCCGCGGCGTGGGTCTCGCCCCTGAGCCTCAAGGTCCGCGCGCGCCAGAGCTGGGCGAGCCAGCCCAGCGGGCCGAAGCGCCGCACCCGCGCCAGGATCCGGTCGAACACGAGGAACACCAGCGGTGTGAACCACAGCCAGAGCCACTCGCCGAGCACGTCGCGCGCGCGCCCCACGGCGCGCAAGACGGAGATCCCGCCGTCGCGCACCTCGAGGGTCGGCGCGTTGCCGCGCAGCCAACGCTCGACCTCGGTCAGCGCCTCGACCTCGGCGAAGGTCGTGGCGGCCCAGTCGGCTGCGAAGAGCACGCCGACGAAGGCCAGGAGCCCCACGGTCCAGTTGAGCAGGCGGCTCGTCGGCGGCGGCGGGGGCAA
>JAGQRJ010000773.1 GCA_020425635.1 Planctomycetota bacterium
CCCCTTCCCCCCTCTCCCTCTGGGAGAGGGTCGGGGTGAGGGCCCTCTGGGAGCCTGCCCATGGAGCGTGCGGCGAGGCGCCCCCTTCCCCCCTCTCCCTCTGGGAGAGGGTCGGGGTGAGGGCCCTCTGGGAGCCTGCCCATGACGAGCCGTCGGAGCGTGCTGCGCGGCGCGGCGGGCGCGGTGCTCGCCCTGCCCTTCCTCCCGTCGCTGGCGCGCGCCGACGCTCGACCGCCGACCCGCCTGGTCTTCTTCTATGTCCCGAACGGCATCCAGAAGGACTGGTGGACGCCGGGCCGAGAGGGTCCCGACTACGAGCTGAAGGCGATCACCACCCCCCTGCTCCCCGTCCGGGGTGAGGTCACGCTCTTCGGCGGGCTCGAGAACCGCAACGCCGAGGACGAGGTGCCCGGCGACCACGCGCGCGGAACGGCGAGCTTCCTCAGCTGCGTGCCCGTCCGGCGGACGGCGGGCGCGGACGTGAGCGCCGGGGTCAGCGCCGATCAGGTGGCGGCGAGGGCGATCGGCCGCGACACGCTGTTCGCCTCGCTCCAGCTGGGCATCGCGCCCGGCGGCAACACGGGGGACTGCACCGCCGGCTACGCCTGTGCGTACACGCGGAACATCTCCTGGGCAGCGCCCGACCGCCCGCTCCCGAACCTCACCGACCCGCGCCTGCTCTTCGAGCGGCTCTTCGGCGCGGGACCCACGGTGGACGCGGACACGGCGCGGGTGCGCTCGATCGCGCGGGCCAGCGTGCTCGACGCGGTGCTGGCGGACGCGAACGCGCTCCGGGTGCGGCTCGGCGGCGAAGATCGCGACAAGCTCGGGCAGTACCTGCAGTCCGTCCGCGAGGTCGAGCAGCGCGCCGGCGCCCTCGGCGCGGCCTGCGACGCCCCCGAGCCACCGCCCGCCGGGCTCTCCTTCCCGGACCACGTCGCCGTCACGAACGAGCTGCTCGCGCTGGCGCTCGCCTGCGACCTGACGCGCGTGGCGACCTTCATGCTCGGCGAGGCGGCCTCGAACCAGACCTACGACTTCGTCGGGGTCCCGGGCGCGCACCACGCGATCTCGCACCACCAGGGCGACCCGAAGAACCTCGCGGATCTGGTGACCATCGGGCGCTGGGAGGTCGAGCGCTTCGTGGACCTCGTGCAGCGCCTGCAGGGCATCGGCGAGGGGGACGGCACGCTGCTCGACGCCTCGTTGCTGCTGTTCTCGTCGGAGATCTCGGACGGCGACCTCCACGATCACCGCGATCTGCCCGTGCTGCTCGCCGGGCGGGGCAACGGCGTCCACGAGCCCGGCACCTACCGCGACGAGGGTGGGCGGCCGTTCGCGGACCTGCTGCTCGCGCTGCTGCAGGGCGTCGGCGCGCCGGTCACGTCGTTCGGCGCGGACGGCACCGATCCGCTGTGGTTGGGCTGATCCGGATGACGCGCCTCTCGACCGGTCCACGGGCGCTGCTGTGGGGGCGAGGCGAAGGCCTTGCCCATGCCCCCTCACCCCAGCCCTCTCCCCCCATGGGGGAGAGGGGGAAAGGGCTGCGCTCCCCTCACCCTCTCCGCCCGTCGCCCAGCGCCCCTTCCTCCCTCCGCTCCCTCCGCCCGTCGCCCAGCGCCCCTTCCTCCCTCCGCTCCCTCCGCACGTCGCCCAGCGCCCCTTCTTCCCCCCGCTCCCTCCGCACGCCCAGCGCCCCTTCTTCCCCCCGCTCCCTCCGCAC
>JAGQRJ010000774.1 GCA_020425635.1 Planctomycetota bacterium
AAGCTCGCTAGCCTGCAGTGGTACTCGAAGAACGGGGAGAATGCCAAGGCGAGCTGCTCTCGTAGCTCCTCATCCTCGACCCGAGCCACCCTACGACTGATAGCGGAAGCTAGAACACGCTGGCGCGGGTGAAGCAGGTCTGCCCAATCGACGTATCCCCATCGCAGTATCTGTTCGGTGGTCAGGCCGGAGTCAATTGGTGAACGAGTAAGTTTCGTCGAATCCCCCCCTGCTGCTAAGGCGACTTCCTCCTTTGCGGGTTGACGAAACAGCCTGACACCATCTCCGTTCCGAATCTCAACGGCGACGAGGACTGGTTCCGGGGGCCAGCCAGGCAGGTCGGGTTCCGGTAGTACCTCCTCTTCACACCAAATGCACTCGAAGCGGCCTGTCCGCTTGGGCTGTAGGGGAATGAACCTCCCACAGCAGGTGCACTTCGCCTTTGTCTTCCTGACGTCCGTTATGGCGAAGACGTTCCGGTCGTAAGGGCACAATGCCCACCCGCGCGGAAGGCGATTCGGGTATGCGTGTTGGACGATCACAGTGCGCTTGATCAGGAGAGCGGTTTCCCGGCAACTCGAGCAAGGGGCCTGATACGCCCAAAAGTAGCCGGCTGGGCCGTTCGGCCCGTCGTAGAGAGGACCAACAGCCTCTAGAGCCCTGGTTGCTATTGCGTCGTACGTGTCCTGGAGCTTTGGGTGGCGGGCTGAAAACGCTGCGTTCAACAGCGTCACGGCGAACGGATTGACTTCGACCCCTATCGCTCGGTGGCCCAAGCGCAGCGCTTCACCTAGCGTGGTGCCACTGCCGGCGAACGGATCAAGAACGAGTGCGTCATCGCCTAGGTCACGACATGCTTCGTGAATCATCCATGCGGTGGCTACTGCCAGGCGCCGCGCCCACCACTTCCCGCCATAGTACAAGGGCTGGGTCAGGTGACGCTTGGAGCGATCCGAACGGGCAGCAGCTCGGAGAGACTTCAATCCATTGAGGCGTCTACGCCCCATTCCGACTCCCCTAACCTGCTGCTGTTGTTCGCGTGGGAAGGTGGAAGTCTAAAGCATGCAAGGGCTCAGGTGGCTTGCTCCGCCCATGGCCCTCAGTCCCTCTGACAGCCTCAGCGTCCAGGTGAGAGATCCGCAAGGGGTAGGTACTGGGAGGGGCTGGAAGCCATTTGGCCGGGAAGTGGCCTGAAAAATGGCCTGATGCGCGCGTGGCCTCCAGGTACGCGCGAAGGCCGTGCTCCACAACGCATTGTGGGGCACGGCCTTCTGCTTTAGCGGGCAATGGGACTCGAACCCACAACCCTCAGCTTGGGAAGCTGATGCTCTACCATTGAGCTACGCCCGCGATCGGAGAAACGTACCTCACCGCGTGCGGACCTGCAAGCCTGCGCTGAACAGGATCAGGTCCAGAGCCCGGCGCCGCGCCAGGGGACTCCGGTCGCCTGGTGGAGGCCTTGGAGCAGGCCAGGGTCGGTGCGGGCGGTCGAGAGGCCGGCCTGGCCGGGGGTGGCCTTGGGCGCGGGGTGGAGCACGAGGGCCACGCGGAAGAACGGCGCGGGCTCGCGGGCCTGCATGCCGGTCAGGGCCGAGCGGTCGAAGCCCACGAGCTGGCCTGGGTCGATCGGGGTCAGACAGTGGGCGCAGACCCGGGGGAGGCCGAGCTCGATCCCGAGGTCGCTTCCGAGCGAAGGGGGCCAGAGCGCGTGGGTCGGGCGGGTGAGCTCGGCGCGACACTCCGGACAGGGCACGGTCGTCGCGCCCTCGCTGTCGCCCGGGAGCACGGCCAGGAGGCGGGGGCACAGGAGTCGCACGCGGGTCACGAAGGGCGCGCGGAGGGTCCCCTCCTGCTCGAAGTCGTAGAGCGTCGACAGGCCGTCGCTGCGGACCGTGGGCGGGGCGTGGGGCGAGCGGAACTCGGCCGTCCAGGCGAGGGCGGGGTCGAAGCCGCCGCGGAGCTTCTTGAGCTTGACCGGCTTGCGCTTGGGCTTGGCGCCGAGCGGAGCGGCGAGGGGGACGGTCTGCAGGAGGACCTCGGCGGCAGGGTCGATCCACCCGCCGTCGACCAGGACGGAGAGCGTGGCCCCGAGCTGGTCGGGCGTCGGGTCGAAGTCCCAGGCGCTGGAGGCCGGGACCACGTAGTGGGCGTAGTCGATCCCCATGCCCGCATGCTACTCGGGGCCGACGACCGGGTTCGAGCCCGAACCTTCGCTAGACTGGGCGTGTGGTGGACTTCGACTACGACTACGTGATCGTGGGCTCGGGCTTTGGCGGCAGCGTGAGCGCGCTGCGCCTGGTCGAGAAGGGCTACCGCGTGCTCATGCTCGAGCAGGGGCGGCGCTTTCGGCGCGAGGACTTCCCCAAGTCGAACTGGGACCTGCGGCGCTTCCTGTGGGTCCCGCGGCTCAACTGGCGCGGGCTGTTCAAAATGAGCTTCCTGCCCCACGTGACCGTGCTCTCGGGCGTGGGCGTGGGCGGCGGCTCGTTGGTCTACGCCAACACCTTGCCGACCCCCAAGGACGACTTCTTCGCCGCGCCCTCGTGGGGCGGGTTGGCCGACTGGAAGGCCGAGCTCGAGGAGCACTACGCCACGGCCCGGCGCATGCTCGGCTCCACGCCCTGCCCGTTCACGACCGAGCCCGACCGGGTGCTGGCCGAGGTGGCGGCCGACCTGGGCAAGTCGGCCGACTTCCACCGCACCGAGGTCGCGGTCTACTTCGGGCAGCCGGGCAAGGCGGTCGCCGACCCCTACTTCGGCGGGCAGGGGCCCGCGCGCACGGGTTGCACCGCGTGCGGCGGGTGCATGCTCGGCTGCCGGGTCGGCGCCAAGAACACCCTCGACCAAAACTACCTCTACCTCGCCGAGCGGCGCGGGCTCGAGCTGCGCGCCGACACCCAGGTGACCTGGGTCAAGCCGCTGCCGGGCGGGGGCTACGAGCTCCGGGCCCGGGAGCGCCGGCGGCGAGGCCGGGTGGTCCGCGCGCGCAACGTGATCTTCGCGGGCGGGGTCATGGGCAGCGTGAAGCTCTTGCTCAAGCTCAAGGCCAGCCCCGACGGCTTGCCCCAGCTGTCGGACGCGCTGGGGCGCTTCGTGCGCACCAACTCCGAGGCGCTGTTGGCGGTGACCACCCCCCGCCGCGACCTCGACCTCTCCAAGGGCGTCGCGATCACCTCGATCCTGCACACCGACCCCCACTCGCACCTCGAGCCCTGCCGCTACCCCGCGGGCTCGGGGTTCTTTCGCCTGCTCGCGGCGCCCCACGTCAACGGCGCGAGCGTCGCGGTGCGCCTGGCGCGGATGGCCGGCGCGTTCTTCAAGCACCCGCTCAAGCTCTTGCGCGCGGCGCTGGTCCCCGACTTCGCGCGCTCGACCATGATCCTGCTCTACATGCGCACCCTCGAGGGGCACCTGCGCATGAAGCTCGGGCGGCGGCTGGTCACCGGGGGCCGGCTGGGGCTGACCACGACCCTCGAGGAGGGGCCGGCTCCGGCGGCCTCGATCCCCGAGGCCACCGAGCTCGCCGAGCGCGTGGCCGAGAAGCTCGACGGGATCCCCCAGAGCCTGGTCATGGAGACCGTGCTCGGGATCCCGACCACGGCGCATATCCTCGGCGGCTGCTGCATGGGGGCCGACGCGAGCCAGGGCGTGATCGACGCGCGCCACCGGGTCTTCGGCTACGACGGGCTCTACGTGATCGACGGCTCGACGATCTCGGCCAACCCCGGCGTCAACCCCTCGCTCACGATCACGGCCCTCGCCGAGCGGGCCATGAGCTTGATTCCGCCCAAGGGCGCGTCGGCCTGAGCCGGCTGCGCGCGCCGCGGGGCCCGGGCTAAGCTGGGCGCGCGAGGAGGACGCCATGCCGCGGGATTTGGCGGACGGGGAGTCGACGGAGGTCCAGGGCTCGGCCAAGCAGCCCTACGTGCTGACGAACACGGGCGGGGTCTACTCCTGCACCTGCCCGGCCTGGCGGCACCAGTCGGTGGCGATCGAGCAGCGCACCTGCAAGCACCTGCGCAAGCTGCGCGGGGACGAGGCCGAGCAGGCGCGGCTGGGGGCCGGGGTCGCGCTGCGCCAGCAGCGCGCGACGGCGAGCGACGCGAGCAAGCCGCCGGTGTTGCTCGCGCACGCCTGGGACAACGCCCAGGACCTGACCGGCTGGTGGATCAGCGAGAAGCTCGACGGCGTGCGCGCCTGGTGGGACGGTGAGCGCTTCCTCTCGCGGCTGGGCAACGAGTTCTTGGCGCCGGCCTGGTTCGTGAAGGAGCTGCCCCCGGAGCCGCTCGACGGCGAGCTGTGGGTCGGGCGCGGGGAGTTCCAGCGCACGGTCTCGATCGTGCGCCGCGGCGACCGCAGCGAGCACTGGAAACAGCTCGCGTTTCGCGTGTTCGACGCGCCCCAGCACGGCGGCGGCTTCGAGGAGCGCCTGGGGCACCTCGAGGCCTTGCTCGGCGAGGGGCACCCCCACGCGGGGGTCGTGCCCCACGCGGAGTGCACCGGCGAGCAGCACCTGCGCGAGGAGCTGGCGCGGGTCGAGGGCCTCGGCGGCGAGGGGCTCATGCTGCGCCAGCCGGGCTCGGCCTACGAGGCCGGGCGCTCGACCACCCTGCTCAAGGTCAAGACCTTCTTCGACGCCGAGGCGCGGGTCGTCGACCACGTGCCCGGTCGGGGGCGGCACAAGGGGCGCCTGGGCTCGCTCTCGGTCGTGACCCCCGACGGCGTCGCGTTCTCGGTGGGCACGGGCTTCAGCGACAAGCAGCGCGAGGCGCCGCCGCCCGTGGGCGCGATCGTGACCTACCGCTACCAGGAGCTGACCAAGGCCGGGGTCCCGCGCTTCCCCTCGTTCTTGCGCGAGCGCCCCGACGCCGAGTGGCCGGCGCAGACGGCGGCGACCAAGCAGAAGGCGAGCAAGAAGGCCCCGGCCAAGCGCCGGGCGCGGGCGGCGGAGGCCCACACCGCGGCGACGAAGCAGAAGGCGAGCAAGAAGGCCCCGGCCAAGCGGCACGTCGCGGCGGCGGACCCGGGCCAGGGCTCGGCGCGCCGCTTCGAGTTCGTCGAGGGGTCGTCGCGCAAGTTCTGGGAGATCACGGTGCACGGCGACGCGCACACCGTGCGCTACGGGCGGATCGGGAGCGACGGGCAGACGAAGACCAAGGCCTTCGGCGGCGCAGCCGCGGCGCAGGCCGACGCGGAGAAGCTGATCGCGAAGAAGACCGCCAAGGGCTACGTCGAGCGAGCGGGCGGCTAGGTGCGGGCTAGTCGCCTGCGCGCGGGGCGACCCGGGCCCAGATCCCGTCGCGCGGGGTCAGCGAGATCCCGGGGAAGGGCTGCACCGCGGCCTCGTCGACGAGGGTCAGCTCGAGGCGTCGCACGAGCTCGGCCACGAGCACGGTCAGCTCGAGCAGGGCGAAGTCGCGCCCAATGCACTGGTGCTGGCCGCCGCCGAAGGGGAAGTAGCTGAAGGTCGGGCGCGCCGCGACCTGCTCGGGGAGGAAGCGCGCGGGGTCGAAGCGCAGCGGGTCGGGCCACACCGCGGGGTTGCGGTGCGTCGTCCACTGGCAGAGGAGCACGATCGCGTCGGCGCGCAGGGTGTGCGCGCCGATCTGGTCCGCCTCGACGGTGTGGCGGGTGTAGACCCAGGTCGGCGGGTTGAGGCGCAGGGACTCCTGGATCACGCGTCGGGTCAGGTCGAGCTCGGCCACGCGCTCGGCGGTCAGCGGCGCGTCGCCGGCGACCCGCGCGACCTCGGCCCGGACCTCGGCCGTGAGCTCCGGGCGGCGCGCGAGCTCGAACAGGGTCCAGCTCAGCGCGCTGGCGGTGGTCTCGTGCCCGGCGAGGAGGTTCGAGACCAGCTCGTCGCGCACCTGGCGCGAGGTCATGGTCGCGGCCGCCGGGTCGTCGCGGGCCTCGAGCAGGGCCTCGAGCAGGGTCGGCGGGGCGTCGGCCGCGGCCACCCGCGGGGCCTCGATCAGGGTGTTCACGATCCCGTCGAGGGTCGCGAGCGCACGCTTGAAGCGGCGGTTGGTGGGGGTCGGGAGCCAAGGCGGCGGGGGCACGAGCGCGGTGAGCTGCTGCAGCGCGAAGGGCACGAGGTGCTGCATGCAGCCGCGCAGCGACTGCACGATCGGCTCGGCGTCGACGCCGAGCAGGCAGCGCCCGACCACACGCAGGGTCGTCTCGGCCATGGCCTCGTAGAGCTCGACCGGGCCCGCGGCGCCGGCCGCGCGCAGGCGCGCGACCGCGGCCTCGGCCTCGAGGGCCATGCCCCCCACGGTCTGCGCCAGGCTCCGCCGGCCGAAGAAGGGCTGCGAGAGCCGGCGCTGGGCGCGCCACAGCTCGCCCTCGGCGCCGAGCAGGCCCTGGCCGATCACACGGCGGAGCTGGGCGTAGGTGATCCCCTTGCGGTAGCGCTGGGCCTGGCGCACGAGCACGTGCTCCACGGGGTCGGGGTGGTTGAGCAGGTAGACGTGGCGGTGCGCCATGCGGAAGTGCACCAGCCCGCCGTGCTCGGCGGCCGCGGCCTCGAGGTAGCCGAGGGGGTCGCGGCGGTAGGCGCGCAGCGCCGCGAAGGGCCAGGGGGCGGGGCCGGGGGGCGCGCTCACGCTCAGCGCCGGAAGACGTTGAGCGCCGTGCGCAGCGCGCCTTCGACGCCGGCGCGCACGTTCTTGACCGCGCTCTTGGCGACCGAGGCCAGGTCGGTGGGGACCAGCTCGCCGCCGCGCACCACCCAGCGCACGCCCTCGATCGCGCGCACGTCGCGCAGGGTCCGCCGGTCGACGCATACCAGGTCGGCGAGCTGCCCCGGGGCGAGGCGGCCGCGGTCGCCCAGCCCGAGCAGGGCCGCGGCGCCGGTGGTCGCGGAGGTCAGCGCCTCGAGCGGGGTCAGCCCGGCGCGGGTCAGCGCGCTGAGCTCGTCGACCGGGCGCCCGTGCACGCAGAGCCCGTAGGCCGCGTCGTTGCCGAAGGCGAAGGGCACGCCGGCGTCGCGCAGGAGCATGACGTTGGCCGCCGCCACGCGCACGCCCTCGCGCGCGCGGGCCTTGCTCAGGCCCTGGGCGATCCCGCCGGGGACGACGTCGCCGCTCTCGGCGTAGGCCTCGGCGAAGCGGTCCCAGTCGCGGGCGATCGCGGTCGAGACCTGGCGGCGGAAGCTGCTCGCCTTGTGCAGGCAGCGCTCGACCCCCAGGCAGTAGCCCTCGAACACCCACAGCGTGGGGCACACGGGCACCCCCGCGTCGGCCACGCGCTGCACGAGCTCGTCGCTCATGGGGTCGAAGCAGGCGTGCATGAGCGCGTCGACCCCCGCGTCGAGGGCGACCCCGTAGTCGGCGGCGGTCACCGCGTGGGCGTAGGCCCGCAGCCCGAGGCGGTGCGCTTCGTCCACGGCGGCTCGCGCGGTCTCCACGCCGAGGGCGGTCAGCGGGCGCCCGGCGTAGTCTTCGTGCTGGATCATGAGCTTGACGAAGTCCATGCCCTGCTCGGCGATCCGGGTCACGGCCTCGCGCGCGGCCCGCGCGTCGCCCGCGGTGCACGCCACGCCGAGGTGCACGTGGGCCGGGGGCAGCCAGTTGAGCGGGTAGCCGGCGGGGGCGGTGACCACGGGGCCCGCGGCGATCACCCGCGGACCGTCCAGGGGCGAGGTCTCGAGCTGGGCGCGCAGGGTCCCGACCATGCTCGAGGTCGCGCCCATGTCGCCCACGGTGGTCACGCCGGCCGCGAGGGTGTTGCGCAGGTCGCGGGCGAGCTGCAGGGGCGAGAACACCTCGTCGGGGCGGAACGAGCCGCCGCGGGTCAGGTGCACGTGGGCGTTGATCAGGCCGGGGAGCAGCAGGCTCCCGCGGGCGTCGAGCACGGCGTCGCCGGGGGTGGCGGGGGCGTCGGGGCCGAGCAGCGCCTCGATCCGGCCGCCCTCGACGCGCAGGCACACCGCCTGCTCGTGGAGGGTGTCTCCGTCGAAGTAACAGTCGCTGAGGACGCGCAGCGCCACGCCGCTAGCCCGCGCTGCGCCGGGGGCGAGGCCTAGACGATCGCGAGTTCGTCGTCGGACTCCGAGCCCACGCGCACCAGGCCGCGGCGCGGCGGGCGCGGGGCCTGAGGGGCCCAGCCGTGGGTCGTGTTGGCGACCAGGCGGTCGAGCTCGGCCAGGTGGTCTTCGTCCATGCCGCTGAAGCCGAAGCCGTAGTCGTCGTCGAGCTCGAGCGGGGGCAGGGACTGGGGCAGGTTCGGGAGCGGGGGCAGCTCGGAGATCGGCTCGAGGCGCGCCTCGCGGCTGCTGCGCGCGCGGCGCCGGCGAGACTCGCTGCGGGCGGAGGCCTTGCTGCTGCGGGCCGAGGACGCGTTGCTGCGGGCGGAGGCCTTGCTGCTGCGGGCGGAGGACGCGCTGCTGATCCGGGAGTCGGCGCTGGCGCGCTTGGCCCGCGAAGCGCTCGGGGCCTTGGGTGTGGGGGCCTTGGGCGTGGCGGCCTGGGGCTGGGCCTTGGCCTTGGCGCGGGGCGGCTGGGGGGGGCGCGGGCGCGCGGCCGGTTGGTAGGTCGCCCCGAGGGCCACGATCCCCTGGGCGGGGGTGCGGTCGCTGAAGCCCATGACGTGCGGCACCTCGCTCGCGTCGGCCTCTGCGGCGCGGGAGTCTGCGAGGCGGCGGGCGGGCTTCTCCGAGGAGGTGCGCGCCGTGATCTTCTCCAGGCGGTCGAGGGCCTTGCGCGCGCGGGCGGTCTTGGTCGAGCGCGCGACGCCGACCTCTGCGGCCTTCTGGAAGAGCTCGTCGACGAGCTCGCGCTGCTTGGTGTCGGTGAGCTCGTTCGCGCGCTCGAAGATCTCGTCGAGCAGGGGAGTCCCGAGCCGGCCTTCGGAACCTACGTAGGATCGACTTCTCCGCTCGGTCATGGCTCTTCCCTTCGCGGACGGCGAGGATACCGCGTTGGACCCACCAGGTCACGCCTCCTTCGGGGTTCGAAGCGGCGCCGGTGCCCAGGCGCAGCGTCACGCTTGGGTAAAACTCCGTGCGCCCAGCGCACGCTTGCTCCCGCGGGCCCCTTCGGGGCATGCTGGCCTCATGCCCCCCGTCCCCTGCGCCCTGATCCAAGACGTCCGCAGCGGCAAGGTCTACCGCCTGCTGCGCGGCGCGCCCTTGACCGTAGGGCGCACCGCCGACAACGACCTGAGCTTCGCCGAGGCGGGGGTCTCCCGCAGCCACTGCGCCCTGACCTGGACCGGCCCCGAGCTGCGCCTGACCGACCTCTCGCGGCTCGGCACGCGCGTCGAGGGGCGCCCCGTGCACCAGACCTCGGCGGCGGTCCCCGTGGGCGGGCTGATCGGGATCGCCTCGCAGCGGCTGCGCTACGTCGGGGTGTGCGAGCCCGACCCCCCGGGGCCCGAGCCCGTGGCCCCGGGGTGGCTGGGCGAGGAGACCGTGCTCTTGCGCGAGGCCGGCCGCGGGGCCACCGGGGTGGTGTTCGAGGCGCACCACCCTCGCCACGGGCGGGTGGCCGCGAAGTGGCTGCAGCTCGACGTCGCCTGCAACCCGGAGGTCGTCGAGCGCTTCGAGCGCGAGGTGACCCTGCAGCAGAAGCTCGCCGGCTACCCCGGGGTGGTCACCGTCGCTGAGCGCGGGGCCGATCAGGTCCGCGGGCACCTGTTCGCGCTCATGGAGTACGTCGACGGCAAGAGCCTTCACGAGCGGCTCACCGCCGAGGGAGGCTGCGACCTGGCCGAGGGGGCGCGGGTGCTCAACCGCGTGGCCCGGGCCGTCGAGCACGCCCACGCGCTGGGGATCGTGCACCGCGACCTCAAGCCGCAGAACGTGCTGCTCACCGCCGACGCGCAGGTACGGCTCACCGACTTCGGGCTGGCCAAGGCGCTCGAGACCGCCGACGGCGGGCTGACTCGGCGCGGGCAGTTCATGGGCACCCCCGGCTACATGGCCCCCGAGCAGATCAGCGACGCCGCCCGCGCCGAGCGCCCGGCCGACGTCTACGGCTGGGGCGCCATGCTCTACCACCTGCTCGCGGGGCGCCCACCGATCGAGGGCAAGACCTTGCTCGACGTGCTGCGCAACGTGAGCCACGGCAAGATCCCTCCCCTGGGGGAGGTCGACCCCGAGCTCGCGCGACTGTGCATGGCCTGCCTGGCCCTCGAGCCGCGGAGTCGGCCCTCGATCGCCGAGTGCGCGGTCGCCCTCGAGGCCTGGCGCCGGCGCGCCGACCCCTCGGACGCGGTGAGCTTGCGGCTCCCCTCGCGCTAGCTGCCGTCGGCGCGGCTGACACCCGAAGCGTCGACGCGCTCGACGCTTCGTTGCCGTTGCGTGGGTTAGCCCCGGCGTGCCGCTTGCGCTGGGGACGGCTGCGCAGGTGAAAACGGTGTCGACAGCAGCGGTTCATGGCCCCCCTGGGGTGTCGCCGCTGTTGCCAGGCACGGCGTTGCTGCCAAACGACTTAGCGTTTGGCCACACGTCTGCACTGGACCCGTTGGGAGGAGACACGATCCCCATGGAAGACAAGCAGCCTCGTTCGAAGCAGGCCCCCCGCCGCGCGCCCACGCGCCGCGTGGCCACCCGCAGCGCGCGCCCGATCCCCGCCAAGCGCGACTTGACCCTCCCGATCGTCGGGGGCTGCTCCCTGGTCGCCCTCGGCGCGGTGGTCGGCGCGATCTGGGTCACCCGCCAGCCCCACCCGGCCGCGACGATCCCGCAGGTCGCGATCACCGACTCGCCCGCGCCCGCGGCGCCGGTCGAGCTGCGCGAGGTCGAGGCTCCCCGTCGCGCTCGGCCGCGGGTCGAGGAGGTCCAAGAGCAGGCGCCCGCGCCCCAGGACGAGGAAGAACTCGCCGGTCAGGCGCTGAGCGCGCGCCTCCAGGAGGTGCTTCACCAGGCCGAGCTCAGCGAGGAGGTCGCCGAGCCCGCGGCGCCCAGCGCGCGGCCCAAGCTCACCCCGTGGACCCCCGAGGCCGCCGCGCCCGAGGTCGTCGAGTCCGAGGCCGCCGCGCCCGAGGCGCCTGAGGTCGTCGAGTCCGAGGCGGCGCCCGAGGGGGCCGCGCCCGCCGCGCCCAAGACGACCCTCCCCGCGGGCTTCACCCCGGCCAAGAGGGTCTCGGCCCGGGTGCAGCGCCTGCCCTCCGGCGAGGGCGAGAGCCTGCCGGCCGCCGCCGAGACCGAGGCCCCGAGCTCGTCGCTGGGCTTCGGCGACGCGCTCCTGGCCTTCCTCGGCGAAGACGACGCCGAGCTCCGCCGCGTCAGCGACCGGCTCGGCGACGCCGGGCACCCCGACGCCGACCTCGCGCGTGGCCTGGTCGCCTTCCGCGACGGCGACTTCCCCCAGGCCCACACCCTGCTGAGCGCGGGCGAAGACCGCGGCGCCGCGGTGCGCGACGCCGCCTTGCGCGCCGGGCTGTTCGCTGGGCGCTACGACGCCGTGCGCGAGGCCCTCGAGCGCGACCCCGACGCCGACCCCGTGCTCAAGACCCTGGCCTTTGGCCCGTTCCACGCGCGGACCCCGTTCGCCGCGCGCGCCCTGGAGCAGATCACCCCCGAGGGCCACTACCGGGTCATGACCGACCTCGGCCTGAGCGCCGAGCAGCTGCAGGCCCTCGACGCGAAGCTCGGCGCGACCAAGGAGTCGTCGCGCGAGACCCTGGTGAAGCGCGCGCGCAAGAAGCACCGCGGGCTGCAGGCCCTGGCCAAGACCATGGACACCGCCTACGCCGCCTACGACAAGCTGTTCGGCATTCGCCGCGCCTGCGAGGTCGTGCCCACCGTCTACCTGTTCAGCGACCGCGGGGCCTTCGACGAGTTCTCCAAGCGCCTGCAGATCGGGAGCACCGAGAACGTGCTCGGCTACTACATGCCGCGCTACCGGGTGCTCGTGTTCTACGACCGCGGCGGCGAGAAGGCGGGGCAGCTCTCGAGCGACACCCAGGAGACGCTCATGCACGAGACCTTCCACCAGTGGCTGCACCTCTACGTCGCCGACGCCCCGCCCTGGTTCAACGAAGGCCTCGCGGAGTACTTCGGGATCTGCAAGCTCGAGCGCTCGCGCCTGGTCTACGGGCTCGTGCCCCCGCTCAACCGCGCCAGCCGGCTGAGCAACATGCGCGACTCGCTGCTCGGCATGAGCTCGGAGCCCTGGGGGCTGCCGCGCCTGCTCACCGCGACCCAGGGTCAGTTCATGGGTAGCCACCCGGCGCTCAACTACGCGCAGTCGTGGTCGTTCGTGCACTACCTGGCCTCGAGCAAGCAGGGGCGCGAGAAGCTGCGCGCCTACTTCCGCGGGCTGCAGGCCGGCGTCGACCAGGCGCAGCTCTTCGAGCAGGTGTTCGGCGACCTGCCGAGCGAGGCGCTCCAGCAGAGCTGGCGCGACTACGTGCTGCGGCTCAAGGCCTAGGCGGCACGGCAGACCGGGGGCCGGGCCGAGGCGAGCTCGGCCCCTACGGAGCGTCGCGGCGTGCGTCGGGCTCGTCGTCGGGCGGGGCGGCCTCGGGGGCGCGAGGTGCGTCGGGCTCGTCGTCGGGCGGGGCGGCCTCGGGGTCGCGAGGTGCGTCGGGCTCGTCGTCGGGCGGGCCGGCCTGGGGGGCGGGCGGCTCGGCGGGGGCGCCGCCGCTTAGGCGGCGGCGGAGGACCGCCATGACCTCGGCGTCGGCCTTGCGCGAGAACACCTCGACGCAGGTGCGCCCGCGCCGCAGGGCGAGGGCCACGCAGAGCGCGATCGCGAGCACCGTGATCAGCACGTTTTGCCACGACGCCAGCGGCCACTGATAGGGGGCGTAGTAGTCGGTGAAGGTGAACGGCACGCCGTAGGGGATCGACCACTGCGAGCCGTCGGGGCCCCCCGAGCCGAACCAGTCGGCGAGCAGGTGCAGGTGCCAGGTGACCCCGGCCAGCAGCCCGGCGAGCGCCCGGCGCCTGGCGCAGGCGGCCACGATCACGCCGTAGACCACGGCGCTCAGCCCGTTGTGCAGGATCACGTGGTGCCAGCGCTGGTAGGCCTCGGTCCCGCCCAGGATCGCCAGGCCGTCGAGGTCGGGCAGCAGCCCGCCCGCGAAGATCAGGATCCGGTCGCGGCGGGGCAGCGGGTGGGCGTCGGCCACCAGCCAGGAGAGCAGGGCGTGCGAGGCGGGGTGCACGCGCTAGCCCTTGAGGAACTCGATCTCGCCGCCCGGGAGGAAGTAGAGGATCAGCATTTCGCCGTCGCGCACGGTGGGCACGTGCACGGAGTCTTCGCCGTAGACCACCCAGCCCGCGGGGTGGCCGTCGAAGGTCGGCGCGCCGTCGGTGGCAAAGCAGAGGTCGACCTCGCCGCGCGGGTGGCGGTGCCGCGGCCCCGGGCCGTGCATGAGCACCGCGTCGACGCTGTAGCCGTCGAGCTCCTTGGCGACCCGCCCGTAGCGTAGCTCGCCGGCTTCGCGGGGCAGCAGCCAGTCGCTCTCGCGAGCGGCGAGGGCCGCGTCGCGGACCGCGCGCACCCGCGGGTCGTCGAGGGGCAGCCGGGTGGCGATCGCGTCGCGCGCGCTCGCCGGGTCGCTCAGCGGCACCTGGCGCAGCTCGTCGACCAGGGGCTGCAGCAGGCTCACGAAGGCGTCTTGGGTGAGGGGGGTGCTCATGGCTCGCTCCTTGGGCCCGAGGATACCCGCCGCGGCGCGCGGGCTCAGCGCTCGCGCGCGATTCGCTCGAGCTCGGCGAAGAAGCCCGCGGGGTCGACGCCCTTGCCCGAGAGCACCCGCAAGGGGTCCTCCTCGTTGAAGCGCGTGAGGGCCTTGATCGCGCGCTGGGGCCCGAGCTTCTCGGCCAGGACCTCGAACATGACCCCGCCCTGGGCGTAGAACGCCTGGAGCTTGAGCGAGGTCTCCTCGAGCGGGTAGAGCATTTGGCGCAGGGCCTCGGGCCACTCCGGCAGCTGCCCCGCGGCGGCCAGCGCCTGGACGGTGGCCCGGTTCTGCGCGCGCTCGGCCTCGCCCTCGGCGTACTGCGCGATCCCTTCGCCGGCCCACACCGGGAACACGGCGTCGCCGAGCTGGCGCCAGATCAGAATGTGCGTGATCTCGTGGCGCAGGGTCTCCTCGAAGCCCTCGCCCGGGTAGGCGTAGATCGAGAGCACGAGCTCGTCCTGGCCCTGCAGCCGGCTGGCGTGGGCCCGCGACCAGCCGCGCGCGCCGGAGGAGGCCAGGTAGCCCTCGCGGTCGGCGAAGAGGAAGACCGCGATCTGCTCGCCGCTCGTGCTGCCCAGCCGCAGGCGCTTGACCACGTCGCGGAACGCGTCTTCGAGGGTCCGCTGGAGTTCGGCGTCGCTCTGCTCGAGCTCGTGCACGATCCCGAAGTGCGCCGACTGGGTCCACTTCCAGCGCTCGTCGACCCCGGCGGTCTCCTGGTTCACGACGCTGCCCGCCGAGCGCAGGCGCGCGAGCTCCCGCAGCAGCGGGAGCTCGGCGTGGGCGAGCTGCAGGCCGCTGAGCGCCAGGGCGTAGGCCTTGCGCGCGGCCCCGCGGTTCTGGCGCAGCTCTTCGGCGCGCCCGAGGAGGTAGGCGGCGCGCAGGGTGCTCTCGTCGTCGAGGCCCGCGTCGACCACCGGGATCGTCGCGTGGGCCGCGAGCTGGGCGTCGCCCGAGCGCACCGCCCCGGCGGCGACCTTGAGCCGACTGTCGAAGGCGTAGCGGCGCAGGGTCTCGGCGTCGGAGCCCTGGGCCGCGTCGGCCGCGCGCCCGAAGTCGATCGCGGCGCTGAGGAAGTCGCGGCCCTCGTAGCTGCTGCGCCCGC
>JAGQRJ010000775.1 GCA_020425635.1 Planctomycetota bacterium
CCACGGGGACCCTCAGCGACGCGAGCGCCGCGCGCAGGGGCTCGAGCACGGCGGGCACGCGAGCCATGCCGCCGGCGACGAGGACCCGCTCGCAGCTGCGCTCGCGCACGAGCGCGGCGAGGGTGGGGAGCGCGACCCGCCACACCTCGCCGAACTCGGCGAACAAGGTGCGCCCCCGCTCGGCGTCGAGTTCGAAGGCCTCCCCGGCGTGAGCGCGGGCCCACGGGCCGCGGGTGCGCGTGCAGAGCTCCTTGAGCTCGCGCACGGCGTCGAGGGGCTGCTTGAGCGCGTAGGCGAGGTCGTCTTCGAGGCGCGCCCCCGCCAGCGGCGAGGCCACCTCGCGCGCCTCGAGCTGCGGGTAGCTCCGCCCCTCGAAGTCGCGCCAGGCGATCCAGCCCACGCGGACGTCGCGGTGCCCGAGGTCGATCACCGCCTCGCGGGAGGTCGGGGTCGCGGGCGGCTGCTCCGCGCGCAGCGCGAGCGCGATCGCGACCAGCGGGTCGATCGCCCCGCGCACGTCGACCCCGCGCTGGGTGAGCTCCTGGCGGGTCGCCTCGAGCGCCTCGGCGCTGGCGGTGAGCACCACCGCCGCGCCCTCGTCCCAGCTCGCGGCGACCCGCGGCGTGCGCAGCGCGCCCCAGCCGGGGTCGGCCACGGCCACGGCGCGGGCTCCCGCGACGCGCGAGCGCTTGACCCAGGCCTCGCCCACGTCGAGTCCCAGCACCGCAGGGGGGGCTGCCGCGGGGGCGGTCACTTCCTGTCGCGGTCCTTGGCGGCCTTGATCTGGTCGCGCAGCTTGTCCCCCTGGTCCCGGTAGTCGCCGCGCAGGCTCTTGAGCTTGCTCGCGTAGCGGAAGGCCTTGGAGTAGTCCTTCTCGGCTTTGGCTTGGTTCGCCGCGCTGGTGTAGACCGAGGCGAGGACCTTCTTCACCTCGTCCTCGCGGTCGAGGTTTTGGATCTCGGCGGCGTCTTCGAGGGCCCGCACCTTGCGCTCGTAGGACTCCTCTTTGTCCTTCTTGAGCTCGGTCCAATACGAGTTCAGCGCGCGGGAGAAGGACTTGAGGTAGGCCGCGTCGCTGCTCTTGTCGTAGGCCGTCGCCCACGAGCGGCACGCCTGCTCGTAGTCGCGCGCGGCCTCGGCGAGCTTGGCCTCCTCTGCGTAGGCCTCGGGTCCGTTGGCCCCCTCGACGCTCGGGTCGTATTCCTGAGCGAGGGCCAGGTCCTCGCGGTAGCCGGTGAAGTCGGCCGAGGCCTTCTTCGCCTCGGCGCGGAACAAGATCGCGGGCACGTAGGCCGGGTAAATGTCCAAGCAGCGGTCGAGGGCGCTGATCGCCCCCGCGTAGTCCTTGACCTTCATGCGCTCCTGGGCCTCGGACGCGGCCTTCGCCGCCTCGAGGTCTTCGTCGAGCCCGCCCTTGTCGCCGTCGAGGAAGCGGACCCCCGAGAGCATGAGCTTGAGCTCTTCGGGGGCGGCGCCGTCGCCCACGGCCGCCACGCCGCGGAAGTGCAGCAGCCTCCCCGCGGGGGTCCGCAGCGCGATCCCCATGAAGGTGTGCAGCTCGCGCTTCCCGACCGGGTAGTCGTCGAGGCGATAGAACACGACCTCTTGCCCGTCGCGGGTCGAGCGCTCCACGGCCTTGACCTCGAGGAAGCCCGAGTTCTGCTTCTTGTGGTCGGCGACGACCGTGTCTGCGATCCCTTGCGGCGTGCCGCTTTGCAGCACCTCCACGGTGAGCTCGGCCTCGCCCGACCCGCGGGTCACGTGCAGCGGCTCCGTGCGCGCGAAGGGGCGCGCGAGCAGGGTCCAGGGGCCGCGGGGCGCGAGCAGGTAGAAGCCGAGCTCGTGGTCGACGTAGCGGTCCTCCGACTCCTCGACGGGCGGCAAGAAGGAGAAGCGACGCAGCAGCTCCTCGGAGGTCGCCCCGCTGAGCTTGAGCTTGTCTTGGGTGCGCAGCGCGATCGCGAACTCGAGGTCCCCATGACGCAGGCGGAGCTCCTCGACCTCCCAGCGCTCGTCCGAGCCGAAGACCTCGACCGCGACCTTGCCGTGGAGCAGGGTCTTGCCCGCGACCTCGACCCAGGAGAACTGCGGGCGCTGCGCGCTGGCGTAGCGCAGGCTCATGGCAGCGGAGGCGTCGCGGAGCACCGCCGTGTCCACGCTGCGGCTCGGCTCGCTGGGGAAGCGGTAGTCGCCGGCGGGGGTGATCCAGAGCTCGAGGTAGGCCTCCTGGGACGGGTGCTTGTAGGCCTCGGCGAGCAGCGGCTGCTGGAACCCGACCGGCCGCCAGCCCTCAGGGGGGACCAACACCAACCGGCGCTGCAGGCGGGCGTGCTCCGCGGGCTTGAGCGCGGGCGGCGCCGCCCGGTCGACGCTGTCCACGTCGGGGATCAGCTCGACCTCGTCGAGCTCGAACCAGCGCACCCCGCGGGACGTCTTCACCTTGACCTGCTGCCCCACGACCTCCCACTCGACCGAGCTCAACTCCTTGCGCAGACCGCGGATCAGCACGGTGCCCCGGGGCATGCCCCAAGCACCGCCCGCGAGCACCGGCAACGAGAGCGCGATCAGCAAGAGCCGCACAACCACGCGAGCCTCCTGTTTCGGGTTGAAGGGCGACGTACGTCTGCAGTCTACCGCGTCGCCGCGGCTCGCGCCGCGACCGCGCGCTTCGCAGCCTCGTCCCCTGCGGCCTTCGGCTATCATGCGCACGTGAGACGCCTGGTCCCTGTGTTCGCTTCATTCCTGCTCGCGGCGGCGCCGCTCGGAGCCCAGGACGCGACCACCTACCTGCCCCTGATCGACGACGTCTGCCCCGAGGCGCTGGGGCTGCTCGCGGACCTCGACGACAGCGTCGACGACCAGCTGCTCGCCACCTTCGACGCGCTCTGCCGGCTGGCCACCGAAGACGAGGTGGGCAACGCGCTGGTGCAGCAGCCCTCGGGCGCGCTGCGCGGACTGCGCGCACTGCTCCGAGATCGCGCGCGGGCGCTGCCCCCCGAGGCGCTGGCCTCCCTGGCGACCTTCCAGGAGCAGCTCGTCCCCGGGCTCTCGCACAACGGCCCCGCGGCCGTGCTGCGCCGCTCCCCCGCGGC
>JAGQRJ010000117.1 GCA_020425635.1 Planctomycetota bacterium
AACCACACCAGCCGCCCGCCCGCGGCGAGGGCCGCGAGGTTTCCCGGGGCCTCGAGGGTCCCGCCTCCGGTCGCGATCACGCTGCCGCCGGGCGCAGCGTGGCGCCGGCACACCTCGGCCTCGAGTCGGCGGAAGGCCGCCTCGCCCTGCTCTCGAAACAGGGCGCGGACCGAGCGCCCGCTCAGCCGCTCGACCTCCCGATCGAGGTCGACGAAGGGTCGCCCGAGCCGCGCGGCGACCTGCGCCCCGACGCTCGACTTGCCGCTGCCCATGGGGCCCACGAGCACGAGGTTCGCCTCACTCACGGTAGCCCAAGCTCCAGCTCACGCCGTCCTGGGGGAGGTCGTCGAGGTGGCAGCGCCGCAGCCCGGCCACACGGCCGCTGACCTCGTCCCAGGAGTCGCCGCCCACCTTCTCCAGCAGCGCGTCGAGGAGCACGAGCCCGAGCATGCACTCCAGGATCGGCACCGCCCTGGGGAGCGCGCACACGTCGCTGCGCTCGTAGACCGTCTCGCTCGGCGCGCCGTCTGCGAGGTCCACCGTGGGGAGCGGGGTCAGGGTGCTGCTCAAGGGCTTCATGGCCGCGCGGATCACGAGCGGCATGCCGTTGGTGACCCCGCCCTCGAGCCCCCCCGCGCGATTGCTCGGTCGGGTGAGGTTCCCCGCCGCGTCGCGCTGCACGGGGTCGTGGACCGCCGTGCCCCGCAGGCCTGCGTTCGTGAAGGCCGCGCCGACCTCGACCCCCTTGAAGGCGGGGACGCTGAGCACCGCGAACGCCAGCTTCGCGTCGAGCCGTCGGTCCCACTGGGTGTAGCTCCCGAGGCCCGCGGGGAGACCCAGGGCCACGACCTCGAGCACGCCGCCCACGGTGTCGCGCGCGTGCCGGGCCTCGCGCACCTCAGCGCGCAGCGCGTCCTCGCGGGTGGGGTCCGGACACGCCACCCGACTCGCCCCGGCGGCGGCCCAGCGCGCGCGGATCGCCTCGGCGTCGACGGCCGGCGTGAGATCGAGGGCCTGCGCCCCGAGCGCCACGGCGTAGCCCCCGACCTCGACCCCGAGCGCGCGCAGCGCGCAGAGGCACGCCCCCCCCGCGGCCACGCGCATGGCCGTCTCCCTCGCGCTCGCGCGCTCGAGGCTCAGGCGCAGCTCGCGGTGTCCGAACTTGACCGCACCGCTGAGGTCGGCGTGGCCAGGGCGCGGCCGGGTGAAGGCCGGGACGTCCTTGTCGCGCCAGCGCTCCCAGTCGAGGTTCGGGATCGAGAGCGCCAGCGGCCCCCCGGTGGTCCGCCCGTTGACCCAGCCGCCGCTGAGCTGGACGCGGTCATGCTCGATCTTCATTCGACCGCCCGCGCCGTCTCCGCGCTGGCGACGGGCGAGCAAAGCGTCGAGCTCCGCCGGATCGAGGGGCACCCCCGCGGGGAGCCCGTCGAGGATCGCGGTCAAGCGAGGGCCGTGGCTCTCCCCTGCCGACAGGTAGCGCAAGCGACTCAGCACGGGGCCTCCTCCAAGGCGTCGACGCGCCCACCGAGCGCCGCCACGCGCTCGCAGAACCCGGGGAAGCTGTCGCGGTGGCAGGCGACGCCGCGCACGGTCGTCGCTCCGTGGGCGACGAGCCCTGCCGTCGCGAGGGTCATGGCGAGGCGGTGGTCGCCATGGCTCTCGACCACTGCCCCATGGAGCGGCGTGGGCCCGCGCACCCTCAGCCCGTCCGGGAGGACCTCGACCTGCGCCCCCAGGCGCCCGAGCTCCGCGGCGGTGGTCGCCAGGCGGTCGCTCTCTTTGTGGCGCAGATCGCTCGCGTCGCGCACGCGCGTGGTCCCCGTGGCCTGGGTCGCGAGCAGCGCGAGCAAGGGGACCTCGTCGACGAGGGCCACGAGCTCGGCTCCTCCGACCTCGACCGCCCGCAGCGCCTGGCCGCGGACCCGCACGCGCCCTACGGGCTCGCCGCCGCGGCTCCCCGCGGGCGTGCACTCCACCTGGGCGCCCATGCGCGCGAGCACTCGCAGCAGCCCCGTGCGCCCCGGGTTGAGCGCCACGTCCTCCACGCTCACGTCGCCCCCGGGCGTGAGCGCCGCCCAGGCCCAGAGGAAGCTCGCCGAGGAGGGGTCCCCGGGGACCTCGAGCGTAAAGGCCGGCAAGGGCCCCGCGCCCGCCGGGAGCGCGACGCGCTGGGCGCCGTCTGCGCCCGCGGTCACCGTGAGCTCCACACCCAGGTGGCGCAGCAAGCGCTCGGTGTGGTCCCGGGTCGGGGTCCGCTCGACCACCGTCACCTCGACCCCTGCGCAGAGCCCAGCCAGGAGCAGGCAGCTCTTGACCTGGGCGCTGGCGACCTCGGGGGTCCACGCGCCACCGCGGAGGGCGCCGCCGTGGATGAAGAGCGGCGCGCGCGCCGCGTCACCGGGCCCTTCGACCGTCGCGCCCAGGGCCCGCAGCGGGTCACGGATTCGGCCCATGGGCCGCGCGAGGAGCTGGGGATCTCCGCTGAGGGTCACCGGGTGTCCCTGACCCGCCGCGATCCCCGCAGCCAGACGCAGGGTCGTGCCCGAGCGCCCGCAGTCGAGGGGACCCTGGGGGGCGACCAGCCCGCGCAGCCCGCGTCCGCGCACCTCCCACGCCACCTTCCCGCCGGACCCGGGGGCGCCCTCCGTCACTTCGACCCCCCACCCGGCGAGGACGCCTCGCGTCGCCAACGCGTCGCCGGCGAGCAGGGGGCCCTCGATCCGGCTGCGCCCCTCGGCGAGCGCCGCCAGCAAGAGCGCCCGGTGGGTGATCGACTTGTCGCCGGGCACGTCGACCGCGCGCCCGTTGGGGGCCTGGGGGCCCTCGACGACCCAGCCGTCGGCGGCGCTCACGCAGCCCTCCCTGCCGCGGCGGCGACCTCGCCCGCGAATCGCGCTACCCTCGGGGGGTGAGCGAGCTCCCTCTCTGCGCCTGCGTGTGGGCCGCCGACCCCGACGCGACCCGCGACGCCCTCGTCGCCCTCGCCGGGCGCGCAGCCCTGGTCGAGCTGCGCCTCGACCGGGTCGCCCCCGACTACCCCGTGGGTCCGGTGATCGGCGCCGCGCCCCTCCCTGTGCTCGCCACCTGCCGCCCCCCGCGCGAGGGCGGAGCGTGGTCGGGCGACGAGGGCGCGCGCCTCGCCCTGCTCCAGCGCGCGGTCGACGCGGGAGCGCGCTGGGTCGACCTCGAGTGGGACGTGGACCCGGGTGCGGTGGTGGGCGCGCTGCGCCTGCGCTCGCGCCACGTGTTCGAGCCCACGGCGCCCGCGTCCTTCGACGCGCTGCTCGCGTCGCTCGGGGCCGGCGACCTGGGCAAGCTCGCCGTCGCCGTGGAGGGTGCGGAGCAGGCGCTGGAGCTGCTCGAGCGCGCAGCCCGGGTCCGCCCGTGTCCGCTGGTGGTCGCGCTCGGCCCCGATGGCGTCGCCGCGCGCGTCCTCGGCCCGAGCTACGGCCAGCCCTGGACCTACGCCGCCCACGACCCCCGCGACCCCACGGGCCCCGGACAGCTGGACCTCACCGGGCTGACCCGGCTGTGGCGAGGCGGCAGGGCGCGCGCCGAGGCGGCCTACGGAGTGGTGGGCTCCCCGGTCGGCCACAGCCGCTCCCCGGCCCTGTTCAATCACCTCTTCGCCGAGCTCGGCGTCGACGCGCTCTACTCCTGGCTCCAGACCGCCGACCCTCAGGCGCTGTGGAACCGCTGCGCGGCCGACCCCCGCTGGCGCGGCTTCTCGGTGACCACCCCGCACAAGCAGGCGGCGGCCGCGTGGGCCCGCGCCCGCGGGACGCTCTCCCCGGCCGCGGAGGCCACCGGCGCGGTCAACACCTTGAGCCGCGCCGGCGACGCCTGGCGCGCAGACAACACCGACGCCCGCGCGCTGCGGGAGCTCCTCGCCCCCGCAGGGCTCTCCGGACGCGACGCCC
>JAGQRJ010000118.1 GCA_020425635.1 Planctomycetota bacterium
CCCGGCAGGATCCGGATGAAGAACTTCCGCATTTTGCCCGACACGCGGGCCAGGACCTCGTGGCCGTTTTCGAGCTCCACGCGGAACGTCGCGTTGGGCAACGCCTCTCGCACGGTGGCGAGCAACGTGATCGCTTCCTCTTTGGCCAAGGGTCTGCTCCTTCTCGCAGGTGAGCCTGAGAACATAGCCGATCGTGGGGGCGGCGCAAGCACTTAGCTTCAGGCCGTGGGGCCCGCCTTTACAGGCGTGGGAGCCCGCGCAGGAGGCGCGAGGCGCGCTCGCGGGGCCTCGTCGGAGGAGCTGCGGGAGGCGCCCGATGGCTCGCAGGCGGGCTAGCGAGCCTCCAGCGCGGCGGTGCGCTCCTCGCGGTAGGCGTCGTAGACCTCCGCGGACGCCGGAGGCAGGGGGGCCAGGGCTCCGAGGGCCTTCCACGCGTTCTCGGCGGTGTCGACGTCGGTTTGGGGGTCGGCGAGCACGGCGGTCAGGGCCTCGAGCACGCGCGGGCTGCGACGCTGCGCGATCTCGAGGGCGAAGGCGGCGCCGCCGCGGACCACCGGGTCGGGGTCCTGCAGGGCGCGCAGCACGGGGTCGAGCTCGGCCTCGTCCCGGGCCCAGCGGCCGAGGAGCATGGCCGAGCGGCGGCGGAGCTCGGGGTCGGCGTCGTCGCGCAGGAGCTGGGTCAGCTGTCGAACCACGGGACCCGCCGCGTCCTGGGAGGTGCCCTCGGGCTCGGGCACCGCGCGCAGGGCCGCGCGCCGGAGCTCGAGGTCCTGCTCACGCGTCAGCGCTTCGAGGGCCAGGCCCCGGGCTGCGGGGGTGTCGAAGGCGTCGAGAATGTCGAAGGCCGCGGCGCGGCGCCGCGGGTCGGGTGCCCGCTGAGCGAGGCGGATCGCCGCCTCCTCGACCTCGGGGTCTCGCACCTGCCCGAGGACCGCGGCCAAGGCGCCGAGCTCGCTGGGGTCGGTGGCCTGGGCGAGCGCCTCCAGCGCCTGGGTCACGGCTCGCGGGTCGGCCAGGAGCTGCTCGAGGACCTCGCCCATGCGGTCGCTGGCCTCCTCGCGCACGTCGTGGTCTTCGGGGTCGGCCTGCGCGCGGCGCGCCGCGTCGAGCATGGCGGCGAGGTCGAGGGCGGGCGCGCCGTCGCCTTCGTCGCCCTCCTCGCCCTCGTCGGCCTCCTCCACGGGAGCGAGGGGGGCCGCGCCCAGGGCGTCGTGGTCCAGCTCCGCCGACGCGCTGGCCTCCCCGCGAGGGGCGGGTCGCGGGGCGTCGGGGCTGTGCCGCCGAGCCCCGGCGGTCGCCGCGGCGCCGGTGGAGCCACGGCGGTCAGCCCTCGGGGGCGGGGAGGCTTCCGGCGCGGAGAGGCGGCCGCCCAGGAAGCCCAGCCCGACGGCGAGGAGCAGGGCGACTCCGGTGGCGAGTTGGCGCGTGTCCACGGTGGCTCCTGGGGGTGGGTGAGTCTCGGCAGCGGTAAGGCATGGGCCATGCCGCCGCGTCTCCTTCGGGCCCACGCGCTTTAGCCGGAGCTGAGACCCAAGTGGGGCTCGCTTTGGGAGCGCGAAACGCGACGAAATGCAGGTGAGAAGAATCCCCCCCCTGGGTCAGTGGGCCGTGGCGCGCTCGAGGGCCGGCTTCAGCCAGTTCGGGCAGCGGTCGGACAGCAGCCGATCCGTCGTGCGCGGGCAGTCGGCGTAGATCTGCTGGAACGAGGCTTCGTCCCTGGCGGCCAGGTGGGTGAGCAGGAGCGCGCACAGCGCCTCCGAGGAGTGAACGTCGAGGGTGTTCGTGTGCGCGGACGACACGATCCAGGAGGTGTCCAGGCGCGCGGCGAGCGCCTTGGCGAGCTCGACTCCCTCGGCGAGGTGGGCCTCGTCGCGGGTGGGTTGCGAGAGGCACGCGAGTGCCGCCGTGAAGCCGAGCCGCGCTTGGTAGCGTTGGATCTTGGCCGTGGCCGCGCGCAGCGCGCGGACGCGCGCGCCGGCGTCGCGCTCCCCGTGAGCGATCCACACCTCGAGCAGGGTCTTGGCGCGCGGCGAGAGCTCGTCGCCGTAGTCGTCCAGCAAGCGCTGCAGGCGCTGCGCGGCGGCGTGGAGCGTCTGGACGCTCGACGCCGCCGAGCGGTCGATCGACTGGGGGCCGGTGAGCTGGTCGAGCTCGACCAGGAAGGTCCGCAGCGGAGACTGGGACTCCCGCTGACGGAGCAGCCTCAGGACGTGGTCGGGGCCCGGCAGCACCCCCGCGCTGACGAGGCTTAAGGTGACGGCAGCGCGCGCCGGCGCGTTGTCCGCGTGCTGCATGTTGCCGGGGCTCCAGACCTCGTCGAGGAAGGCGAGGGCCTCCGCGTCGACGACGGGCACCTGGTGCGCGTCGAAGAGCTGGCAGGCGGGGGCGCTCCAGGCCAAGGCGTCGGCCTCGGCGACGTCGTCGCCCCGCGCCGCGCGGGCGCGGCGGGTGGCTTCGCGCAGGACGGCGCTGCTCAGCTCGGTCGTGGCGGCTTGCGTGCGGAGGTCGAGGGCCGCCACGACCTCGCAGCAGAGCGCGGTCAGCGGGGGGAAGTCTCGCTTCCGGGCGTCGCGGGCCTCGAGCGCGGTGAGCCCCGCGCGCAGCGCGATCGGGTGGAGGGCGCCCAGCTCGCTGGGCGTCAGCTCGCCCAGCGACCCCTCGAGCTCGTCCCAAGCTCCTTGGGCGCCCACGGGGTCGTCGGCTTGGAGCGCAGCGACGAGGGGCGCGCTCGCGAGGGCGGCGGGGGGAGGGGCGGGCGGAGGGTCCGCGGGGGGCGTCGTGGCGTGCGGCTCGGTGGGGGGCTTCGCGGCGCGGGTCAGATACGCCACCCCCCCCGCGAGCGCGGCCAGGGTCAGCGCGGCGACGACGGCGACGCCCGTGAGCGGGGCTCGCCCCGGGCCCTCGTCGGCGTCGGGGCGCTGGATCGCGAGCAGGGCTTGCTCCACGGCCTTGGCGCTGGGGGGGCGCTGGCTCGGGTCCTTCTCCAGGCAGCGGTGGACGAGCTCCGCGAGGCGCGGGTCCACGCCGGGACACACGCTCCCCAGCGGCTCGGGGGGGGAGTTGAGCACGGCGTTCAGCAGCGCGAGGACGCTCGACGCCGGAAACGGGGCCCGGCCGGCCAGGAGGGTGTAGAGCACCCCGCCCAGGGCGTAGAGGTCCGCGGCGGGGGTCAGGTCGCGCGTCCCGTTGGCTTGCTCGGGGGCCATGTACATCGGCGAGCCGAGCACGGCGCCGCTGGCGGTCAAGGAGGCGTTGCTCGCTCCCCGCGCGAGGCCGAAGTCGGCGAGCTTGGTGTATCCGCGCTCGTCGAAGAGCACGTTGGCGGGCTTCAGGTCGCGGTGCAGCACGCCGTGGGCGTGCAGGTGTCCGAGGGCCCGCGCGAGGTCGACGGCGATCTCCACCGCGCGCTCAACGGGCAGCGGGCCGCGCCGCAGCAGCTCGGCCAGGGACCCCCCCGCCGCGTAGTCGAGCACCAGGTAGTCCTGGCCTCGCCACTCGCCCGCCTCGTGGACGCGGAGCACGTTCGGGTGCTGGTCGAGCTGGGCCTGCAGCTCGGCCTCCCTGCGGAAGCGCAGGCGCTCGGTGGCGTCGCGGGTAGGGCCGAGCAGCTTCAGCGCGCGCTCGGCGCCCGTCGCGAGGTGCCGCGCGCGGTAGACCGCGCCGAAGGTCCCCTGGCCCAGGCGGGCTTCGAGCCGGTATGCGCCGATCTGCTGGCCGTCCGCCCCGTGCAACGCGCCTCCCGTCTCGGCTCAGTCTACAGCCGACGGAGGAACTCGATCAGGGCGCGCTTGTCGGCCGGGGCGAGGTCGGTCCCGAAGGGGTGGCCCTGGTTGCCGTTGCCGGGGATCCGGGCGTCGCGCTCGAGGACGCGCTCGGGGCTCGAGGCGGCTCGGAAGCTGGGGGGGCGGTCGAGGGGTGGGGTGAGCAGGGCCTCGAGGCTGGGGACGCTGGCGTTGTGCAGGTAGGGGGCGCGCAGGCGCACGCCCACGAGCGGGCGCGCCACGTAGCCCCCGGTGAGCTGCCCGCTGAAGATCTGGGCGCGCCCGAGCCCGCTCTCGGCGAAGGCGCGCAGGAAGGCCGGGTCGGACGAGCGCGCATAGCGGGGGTCGGTGCCGACCTCCTCGGGGTCGACGATCCGCTCGGGGTAGTCCAGCACCTCGGTCCGCAGACCGGGGCGCCCGTCGGGGGTCAGCGCCGGGGTGTGGCGGTAGTCCCCGTGGCACTCGCTGCAGGTCTCGGCGAAGACCGTCGCCCCGCGGCGGAGGCGAGCCCACGCCTCGGGCGACTCGGGCGCGGGGGCGGGGGGCGGCGCGGACTTGGCGAGGAGCGCGCCCATGGGCGCGAAGCGCGCGCGACGGCTGAGGATCACCCAGTCTGGTACGGGCTTGCCCGTGAAGGGGTGGAGCTGGATCCAGGGCACGAGCAGGCCGTTGTTGGCGATCCGCGTCGCCGCCGACGTGCCCTGGGGGTAGGTCTCGTTGCCCGTCCAGAGCAGGGTCTCCCGATAGCGCACGCCGAACAGGTCTGGGGGCTTGACCGGGGCGAACTCCCCCGGGGGGAGCTCGAAGCGCAGCGCGCGGTAGGCGGCGAGCACGACCGTGCGCCCCGGGCCGTAGGCGGGGCCCGGCTGGGCGCGGGGCTGCTCGACCGTGCGCTTGACCATGGCGAGCAGGGTCGCGACGTCGACGGGCGAGAGGCAGGCGCCCTCCTTGCGCAGGCCCGCGGCTGCCGCGCGCAGCAGGCGGCTCGACGCGAGCCGGCCCACGCGCAGGCCGCTCGGGCGCGGGTCGCCTGCCCGCGCCAGGC
>JAGQRJ010000776.1 GCA_020425635.1 Planctomycetota bacterium
CGGACCACGTGGGGGTGCCCGTCGAGCTGGGCCAGCGCTCCGACCTCCCGCGCGAAGCGCGCGCGATCCTCGAAGCAGGCCTCCGAGGGCAGGGTCTTGATCGCGCGCAGGCCTCCGGTGGGGAGGTGCTCGGCGCGCCACACGTGTCCGAAGGCGCCGCGTCCGAGGAGCTCGAGCAGCCGGTGATCCGCGACGACGCGACCCCGGGCCCAAGGAGTCGAGACCCCCCCTCGGGGCTCGGGCGCGGGTCGCCGCTGCTGAGGATCGTTCGGCACGCCCCCAGCCTAATGCCGCGCCGCGCCGCGCGCCCGCAGTCCAGCCTGGGGCGCGCCCGCCGACCCCGGTATCCTGAACCCGTGCTGGACGACCCGAGCTACGACCACGCCTTGGCCTACGACCTCGTCGCGAGCGGTCGCCTGGCCCCGGTGCTGCTCGAGCCCTTCCGCGCGCTGTCTTCCCCGCGCCCGACCCTCGCGCGCTGGCTCGTGGCCCAGGACCTGCTCTCCGAGGACGAGGCGCGCGCCGCCCTCGACGCCTTGCGCCCTGAGGGCTGGGTCCCCGGCGGACGGGTCGGCGATTACGTGCTGCGCGCTCGCCTCGGCGCCGGCGGCATGGGCGAGGTGTGGCACGCGGCCGAGCGCACGAGCGGCGGGCAGCGCGCGATCAAGACCCTGCTGCGCTCGGCGACCCCGTCGCAAGGCGCGCGCTTCGCACGAGAGGTCGAGGCCCTGACCCGGCTCGACGGGCACCCCAACGTGGTCCGCGTGCACTCGGCCGGAGCGGCCGGCGGCCGCCCCTACGTGGTCCTCGACTTCGCGCCGGGCGGCGACCTCGCCCAGCGCCTGGAGCGCGGCCCGCTGCCCCCCGCAGACGCGCGGCGAATCCTGCTCGAGCTCGCCGAGGGGCTGGGGCACGTGCACCGGCACGGGCTCCTGCACCGCGACCTCAAGCCCCAGAACGTGCTCTTCGCCGAGGACGGGCGCGCCATGCTCACCGACTTCGGCGTCGTGCGCGGCGAAGACCAGGAGGCGCTGACCCTCACCGGGCAGCTCGTGGGCACCTTGAGCTACATGGCGCCCGAACAGGGAGACGGCCGCGCGATCGACGCGCGCACCGACGTGTATGGGCTGGGCGCGATCCTCTACCACACCCTCTGCGGCGAGCCGCCGTCGCCCGCGCTGTTCTCGGCCCCGCGCCCGCCCTCGGACACCAACCCCAGCGCCCCCCCCGACCTCGTGCGGGTGTGCATGAAGGCCACGGCGCGCGACCCCAAGCGCCGCTACCCCAGCGCCGAGGCTTTCGCGCAGGCGCTGCGCGAACCCGAGCGCACGCCGAGCGTGCTCCCCGTCGTGCTGGCCCTCGTGGCGGCGCTGTCCGGGGTCGGCGGCGCCACCTGGGCGCTCCTGCGCAGCGGAGCTCCGTCTCCGGCTCGCTCGACCCCCGCTCGGCCCGCGCCCCCGCCGACGACGCCGCCGACGACGCCGCCGACGACGCCGCCGACGACGGGCTCGAAGGACCGCGCGGCCTTCGAGGCCTTCCTCGCGAGCCTGCCGCCGCCGGACCCGTCGTTGCAGACGCCGATCTCGGCGAGCGCGGGGGTCCTGCTCGGGGTCTCCCCCAAGCGCACCGCCGGCAACGCTCTGGCCGCGCGCAAGCTCTACCCGCAGGCCGCGGCCTATTACGTCGCCGGGGTCGCCGAGGGTGACCCCGACTGTTGGGCCCGCCTCGAGCACCTGCTCGAGACGCACGACTTCGACCTCGACGACGTGGCCAGCGTGCGCCGGGGCTGCCTGGAGCGCGGCGTCGAGGAGGGCTCGACCGCGGCGCTGCTCCGTCTGGGCGGCCTCCACTGTGGGCGAAACTCCCTGGGGATCCCGGTGGACCTCGTCGCCGCCCGCCGCTGCTACGCGCGCGCGGAGGAGCTCGCGCAGGAGCTCGCGCAGACCGACCCCGCCCAGGAGGCGGCGGTCTTACGCGCGCTGCACAGGCAGCTGCTCTACCTCGCCGTGGGCTACGCCGACGCGCCTGGCGCCCCTTCCGCCCGCGAAGGTCTGGCCTCGGCCTCGCGCCTCGAGACCTTGCTGATCGACACGCAGGACCGCATGGAGATGCACGCCAACGCGAAGAGGCTCTTCGCGCGGGGGCGAGCCG
>JAGQRJ010000777.1 GCA_020425635.1 Planctomycetota bacterium
CACCGCGAAGACTTGGGGACCGGTCACAACCAGACCGCCTCGGCGCCCGTGGTCCTCGACGACCAGGTGTTCGTGTTCACCGGCAGCCGGGTCACGAGCCTGCCCACGGACTGAGCTGAGCCCCTCCGGCGGTCGCCTCGCGGCCCGTGCGCCTCGCTCGCGGCGACAGAGCCGCCGACTCGCTCCGGCGCAGCCCGCAATCTCACCCCTTCGTGGTGCGACGTGCGGGTTAGCCCAGGGCTGCGGTGATCGCCTGGGTCAGCTCGGCGGCGTCGGCGTCGCTGAGCGCGCGCGGCTGCCAGCCCACACCGAGGCCGGTCCCGTCGGCGTGCTTGGGGATCACGTGGAAGTGCACGTGGAACACCGCCTGGTGCGCGCTCGGACCGTTGTTCTGCAGCACGTTGTAGGCCTTGGCCCCCGAGGCGGCGAGTACGGCGCGCGCGATCCGGGGGAGGACCCGCCCGATCGCCGCCGAGGCCTCGTCGGAGAGCTGGTCGAGGGTCGCCGCCTCCTCCTTGGGGATCACCAGGGTGTGCCCGCGGCTGATCGGGTTCACGTCGAGGAAGGCGAGCACGTGCGCGTCCTCGTAGAGCCGGTGACAAGGGATGTCGCCGTCGATGATTTTCTTGAAGATCGTCATGCCGCCGAGCCTACCAACTCCGTCGCGGCGCAGGCCCCTGGGTTCGCCGCGCTCGCCGGCTATCCTCGAAGCCATGCAAGAATCTACGCCAGGCCCGCTGACGGTGCTGCACGAGGACGACGCCCTGGTGGCGGTGTCCAAGCCGCCCTGGCTCATGGTCCACCGCTCGCGCGAGGCGCCCGACCGTGATGTCGCCTTGCAGCGGGTGCGTGATCAGGTGGGCGGCTGGGTCTACCCCCTACACCGCCTCGATCGGCAGGCCTCTGGCGTGCTCGTGTTCGCGCGCAGCCCGGAGGCGGCGGGGGCGCTGCAGGCGGGCTGGGACGCCGCGCGCAAGGACTACCTGACCCTCGTTCGTGGAGAGACCCCCGAGGCGTGGGAGATCACGCGGCCGCTGCGCAAGCGCAAGCAGGAGCTGCGGCCGGGACCCGACGCCGAGGCGGAGTCCCAGCCCGCGCGCACCGCGCTGCGCCGCGTGGCGCACTTCGCGCGGAGCACGCTCCTCGTCGCGAGCCTCGACACGGGTCGTCGCCACCAGATCCGGCGACACCTCTCGGGGGAGGCCCGGCAGATCCTCGGCGACCGGCGCTACGGCAAGAGCCGGATCAACGACCACCACCGCGAGCACTTCGGGCTCGAGCGCTTGTTCTTGCACGCCTGGCGCCTGCGGCTCGCGCACCCCGACGGCGGGGAGCTCGCGCTCGAGGCGCCGCTGGCGCCCGACCTCCTGGCCTACCTCGGGCGGATCCCCGACGTCCCGGCCGAGGTGTGGGCCCTGCTCGGGGTCCGACCCGAGGGGCAAGGCGCATGAGCGACGCCCACGGCCCGACGCCGCTCGAGCGCCGCGTGCTCGCCCTGGCCCGCGAGGCGCTCGAGGAGCCGACCCTCTCCCTCGACGCCCGCTGGGCGGAGCACGGAGACCCCTACCCCGTGCTGGACCTGCTGCGCGAAGCCTTCGGGGTGGAGCTGCCGACCGTGGCGCACCTGGGCGCGACCGTCGCCGACACGGCCAGGCGAATCGCCGGCTTGCTGGGCTGAGCAGCGACCTTGGGTTCGACATGGTGCTTGCCCAAGCTGCGTGACGGGTGTCAACTCGGAGCCGAGGGGTGGCCGATGGCGATGGCTCGGCGGCGAGGCTTGGGACTTGGCTTCGCGCTGCTCACGGCGCTGTGCGGCGCGAGGGTGGGTCGCGCGGAGTTTCGCGGGGACGAGCTCGAGCCGCGGGGCTTCGAATACCACGACGAATACTTCATCAGCTACCTCTCCTTTCGCCCGCGGCTCTCGTACCGTTGGCAATGGCGCGACGCGGCGATCGGCTATGCCACGACCGTTGGCAGCCTGCGGGCGACCGAGTTCTACCTCGACCAGCGCGTCCGCCTGCGCATTCCCTTCAGCGACGAGCTGACCGGTGAGTACCGCCTGATCCAGACCGAGGACTACGACGCGCGCTACACCCGAAACGAGGTCGAGGTCGTGGTCCGTGCCTTTCGCCCCGCGCGGCTCGCGCCCCTCAGCCAAACCCTTGGGTTCACCCCGATGCCCGACGGGTTGTTCTTTGGCGCGACCGCCGAGCTGCAGGCCGCCAAGGAGTTCGTCGACGTGGGCGGGGTGCTCGGCTACGCGACCGCGAACTCAGGCATCCGGCTCGACGTGGTGCGCCCCGACGTGCTCTACAACGAAAAGAACGACGAGAACGGCGAGTTCACCGAGGCGCCGACCACGGTCCGCCTCAGCGCGCGCAGTGACCTCCCCGAGTCGATGGTTCGGGTGCGGGCCTGGGCGTCCTACGACCTCCCGCTGCAGCTCTCGCTGCCCCAGCGCGACGGCGGCCTCGTGTTCCGCTACCGGCAATTCACCGCCGGCGGCGCCGTCTTCTGGGAACCCTGGCAGGGCTTCCGGGTCGACCTCGAGGTCCAAGGGGAAGCCTCGCGCAAGACCTGGGACTACGCCAGCGGGGCTCAGCCGAACCGGGACCTGCGGCGCTCCGCGCTGCTCGGCGTCGCCCAGTTCGAGCTCGACGCCGAGCCCTTCCTGGGCGCGCGGGCGAGCCGGGGCGACCTCCTCTTCGGCTCGATCTTCTACCACTGGCTCGACGAGCAGGTGGGGCGCAGCGACGGGGTCGAGATCGAGCTGCGCCGCAGCGAAGCCTACGCCGAGCTCGGCTACCTGCTCGCGCTGCCCACCCCGCTCCCGGGCTGGGAGGGGGGCGCGCGCGCCGCGACCCAGATCGGCATGCTCAGCGAGCGCGACGTGCGCCCGGACGACGCCAAGCACACCGTGGGGGAGAAGCTCCTGGCCAAGGTCGGGATCGGGCTCGAGGCCAACAGCCGGGGGGGGCGCGCAGGGTTCCTCGTGCAGGCGACGATCCGGGTCGACGACCCCTCCTTTGGCGGCGCCAACGCCCAGGTGATCCTGCGATTCTGAGGGCGCGTCTCACCCGTGTGACTCCGACGCGACACTCGCGGAGCTTGCGTCGGCTTCGAGCTTGGCAGGCGGTGTGCGTTGAAACCCTGGGCTGCGCAGGCAGCACACGCCAGAGGAGGGCTCGCTCGTGAACGTCTTGATCCTGGGGGCCGCCGGCAAGGACTTCCACACCTTCAACTGCTGCTACCGCGACCGCGAGGACGCGCGGGTCGTGGCCTTCACCGCGACCCAGATCCCAGACATCGCCGGGCGGCGCTACCCCCCCGAGCTGGCGGGGCCGCGCTACCCCGAGGGGATCGAGATCCTCGACGAGGCCGACCTGGCCACGATCGTCGTCGAGCGCAGGGTCGACCTCGCGGTGTTCGCCTACAGCGACGTCTCGGACGCCTACGTGGACGAGCGGCGCGCCGTGGTCGAGGGCGCGGGCGCGCGCTTCGAGCTCGCCCCGGTCGAGGGGACCATGCTCCCGACGACCAAGCCCGTCGTGGCCGTGCTCGCGGTGCGCACCGGCTGCGGCAAGAGCCAGACCGCGCGGCGCGTGGCGGCGATCCTTCGTGAGCGCGGGCTGCGGGTGGTCGCGATTCGGCACCCCATGCCCTACGGCGACCTGGTGCGTCAGCGTGTGCAGCGCTTCGCGACCCTCGACGACCTCGACGCGCAGGCCTGCACGATCGAGGAGCGCGAGGAATACGAGCCGCACCTCGCCGCGGGCGGCGTGGTCTACGCCGGGGTCGACTACCGGGCGATCCTCGAGCAGGCCGAGCGAGAGGCCGACGTGATCCTCTGGGACGGGGGCAACAACGACACCTCGTTCTACGTCGCGGACCTCACGATCGTCGTGGCCGATCCCCTGCGCCCCGGGCACGAGCTGACCTACTACCCGGGGCGGATCAACTTCGCGCGGGCCGACGCGCTCCTGCTCAACAAGCTCGACAGCGCGACCCCGGAGGGGGTGCAGACCGTGCTCGCGAACGCCGCGCGGGTGAACCCAGGGGCGACGATCCTGCGCGCCAACTCTGCGTTGACCGTGGCCGACCCGGGGCTGCTCCGCGCGGGCGCGCGGGTGCTCGCGGTGGAGGACGGGCCGACCTGCACCCACGGCGGGGTCACCCTCGGCGCGGCCTCGGTCGCCGCGACCCGCGCCGGCGCGGAGCTGGTCGACCCGCGACCCTACGCGGTGGGCCGGATCGCCGAGACCTTCGCGGCCTACCCCGGGATCGGCCCCCTGCTCCCCGCCATGGGCTACGGCGAAGAGCAGGTGCGCGACCTCGAGGCCACCATCGCGCGGGTCCCGGCGGACGCGGTCCTGATCGGGACCCCGATCGACCTGGCCCGACTGGTGCGGATCGAGCAGCCCCATACCCGGGTCACCTACGAGCTCGAGGAGCTCGGGAGCCCCACGCTGCGGGACGTGCTGGCGCGTCTCCCGGTTTAGGATCGCGGCATGAGCGAACAGCAGCGTCTCGTGAGCGTCGACCGCCCTCGCTGCCCGTATTGCCACGAGGACCTCGAGCAGGGGCAGGTGAAGGCTGGCTGCTCGGAGTGCATGGCGTGGCACCACGCCGAGTGCTGGCAGGAGCACGGCGCCTGCAGCGCCTGCGGCGCCACCGTGGAGGGCAGCCCTCGCGACGCCGAGCCCGTCGACCCCGTGCTCGGCAAGGTCGTGACCCTGCTCCAGGCTGGCGACGAGCTCGCAGCGGTCCGGCACTACGCCGAGCACAAGCAGGTCGACCTCAAGACCGCGAAGGACGCGGTCGACGCCCTGGCGCGGGGCGCGCTGGCGGCTGCCGGAGGCGCGCGGCCCCGGGGCGGGCCCCTCGACGCGCAGCTCGAGGACGAGCTGCGTGCCGGGAGGAAGCTCGCCGCGATCGCGCGCTACCGTGAGCTCCACGGCGGCTCGCTCAAGGATGCGAAGGAGGCGGTCGAGGCGCTGCAGGTCGAGCTCGGCGTGCCGCACTCGACCCCCGACGTCGCCTTGCTCATGATGCTGGTCGGGTGCCTCGTGGCGGTCCTGGTGGCCGCCGCGTTCTTCGTCCTGAGCGCGCGGTAGACGCTACTTCGAGAACGCGAGCTGCCACACCCAATCGACGAGGGCGTGGAGGAAGATCGCAGAGAGCAGCCCTCCCTTGCGGAAGGCGAGCCCGTAGGCGATCCCCGCCAGGGAGGCCAGGCCGAGGTAGGTGATCTGGTCGGCGAGGTCCTTGCGGTTGTTCCAGTGCATCAAACCGAACAGGAAGGACGAGACCAAGAGCGCCAGCCACGGCCGCTTCCAGCGCAGCTCGAGCCCGCGGTCGAGCACGCCGCGGAAGAACAGCTCCTCGGGGAAGGCGATCGTGAGCGCGATCAAGCAGAACGTGAGCAGCTGCAGGCCCGCGGCTCTCAGGGTCCTGGCGGAGAATGCGCTGGGCTCCGCGCCGGGCGTCGCCGGGTCCTCAGCGGCTGGGGATTCGGCGCCCGGGGTCGCGGGCGCAGAGGCGGCGGGTGGGTCTGCGTCCTTGAGGCTCAGGAAGCCCGTGGCCATGCCGACGGGGATCGCGATCGCGCCGAACCCGAGCCCGATCGCGAGCCCGAGCAGCGGCGCCTTGAGCGAGGCGCGCTGAATCCCAAGGTCGAAGCGTCCGGCCGCGCCGAAGGCCAGCACGCCGAGGCAGGCGGTGGCCAGCGCCCAGCAGGCGTAGCCCTGCTCGCTGGCGAGAAAGAACCCGGGCGAAGAGCGGCTCTGCCAGCCGTACCAACGCAGGTCGAGCGGCAGCCACAGGCAGAGCCACACCACCACGGCGACGGCGGTCAATCGCCCGCCGAGGGGCACGCAGGCGTGAACGCAGGCCAGGACCGCGGTGAGCACGATCGCGAGCATGTAGGGGTCGAAGCGCTCGGCCGGAAGCACCACCGTCCACAGCGCCACGCCCGCGGCGATCCAGCCGAGGCTGCGCGGGCTGCGCGCGCGCAGCCAGCGCAACACCCCAGGGTGCAGGGCCAGGAGCGCGCAGGCGACCAGGCCGCCCGCGGCGATCGCGGTGCGCGCCTGCGCCTCCTTCAGGGCCAGCGCCAGCGCCGCACTCGCAACCGCCACGAGCGCCGCGCCGAGCGCGAAGCGCGTGGGGAAGGAAGGCGCGGGGACCGGGGAGGCGGCGGCGTTCACGCGCTCAGTCTACGGGGCGGAGGGACGATCGGACATCAGGGGCCGAGGCCCGAGGCCGAGACCGACGCCGAGTCCGAGTCCGAGGGCCGACGCCGAGTCCGAGTCCGAGACCGACGCCAGGCCGACGCCGAGGCCGAATCCGAGGCCGAATCCGAGACCGACGCCGAGACCGACGCCGAGACCGACGCCGAGGCCGACGCCGAGACCGACGCCGAGACCGACGCCGAGGCCGACGCCGAGGCCGGCGCCGAGGCCGAATCCGAGG
>JAGQRJ010000119.1 GCA_020425635.1 Planctomycetota bacterium
CGCGTGCTCGCGGGGTCGGGGGTCTGGCCGGCCTTGACCGCCGCGATCGCGCGCTCGAGGTAGCGCTCGGCGTTGTCGCGGTTGCCGCCGGGGTCGTCGTCGATCGCCCCGCGGTAGCGGAGCACGCCCTGGCCGTCGACCACGCACGCCGTCGGGGTGACGCCGGCGCCGAGCTGCTTGGCCAGGGCCTTGGAGGGGTCGAGCAGGATCGGGAAGGGGAGCTGCTGCTTGGCCTTGGCGCCCTTGACGCTGTCGGGGTTCTCGTCGCTGTTGCTCGCGACCCCGTAGAACACGACGCCGCTCCTCTGCGCGAGCTCCTTCAAGCGCTCGGCGTAGGCCTGGCTGCTCGGGCAGCGCGAGCCCCAGAACACGAACACGACGGTCTTGCCCTTGTGGCTGCTCAGCGCGTGCGCCTGACCTTGCTCGTCGCTGGCGCGGAGCTCGCCCACGGGCTCTCCCACATCGACCGCCCACGCGCTCGTCGCCGCCAGCGCCCCGATCATGACCCAGCTCAACAGTCGATTGCCCACGTGTCCTGTCCTTTCCTGACCCTCGACGGATCGCGCCCGGAGGCTGTTCAGGTGCGAATGTAACCCGTTACTGGACAAGCAGCCGCGCGAAGCGGCGGGGCACGTAGCCCTGCCAGAGGCGGCTCTTGTCCCGGTGCAGCAAGACCCCAGGGGTCAGCTGCAGGGTCTTGAGCGCCCCCCGCGGCCCTGCGGCGCCGCGCTCTCCGTCGTCGTCGGTCACGATCACGTTGAACCCGAAGCGGAACCCACGCCGCGGGCCGGTGGTTGGATCGAGGTCGGTCTCGGAGACCCCGTTCTCGCGGAAGCTGGCCCAGGGGATCGCGCACTCGTAGACCACTCCGGAGTTGTCCTCTTTGCGCCGCACGAAATACTGCCCGGCGGGGGAGTTGTCCTCCTCCTCTTCCTCGGCCTCCTCGTCGTCGTTCTTCTTCTTCTTGGGCAAGGTCAGCGCCAGCGAGAGCAGCATGTCGTCGTTCTGCACGAACTCCCCGCCGTCGCCCTTGCAGTCGATCGCGATCAAGAGCGCGTCGCCGATCCACTCTTCGCTCTCGGTGTCGTAGGGCCGCAGCACGGCGTCGGAGACGTCGAGCGCGAAGTAGAGGAACTCGTTGTCGTAGCTCACGTAGAGCCGCCCCGAGAGGTCTTCGTCGCCCCGCCAGCGCCCACCTTCGGCGCCTGCCGGCTGCTGGATCGGCTGCACGCAGGAGGGGCGCAGGAGCGTCGTCCCCGACCAGGGGCGCCACCAATCGTGGAGCTCGCCGTCGATCTCGGGCGGACGCGCCTGGCGTTGGATCGTGAGCGTGAGCGGGTGCTCGTCGGTGTCGACCTCGACCAGCGCCGCGAGCTCGTCGAGCAGGCTGCCGGCCTGCCCCTCGGCCAGGCCCTCGCCGAGGAGGGCCTGCTGCAGCACGAGCACGCCGGCCTGGGTGTCGCCGCCCTGCACCAGGGCGCGCGCGAGGTCACGGCGGGCGTCGAGGTCGCCCGGGGTCAGGGAGACCTGGGCGGCCAGGCGCGCGATCCGCTCGGCGTGGTCAGCGCGGTCCAGGTGCGCGAAGGCGCTCAGGCCGCGGTCGGTGCTCACCCACAGCCTCCCGGCCGCGGGCATGACGCCGATCCCGACCAGGCGCCGCCCGGGGACGCGCAGCGCCTGGAGCAGGTCGCCCGTCCCCCGCCCGACCACCGAGAGGTCCACTCGCTGGCTGAAGGCGCTGCGCATGCCGAAGGCCACGACCTCGGGGGTGACCACGAGCCGCTCGGGCGCCTGGGCGCCGCCGCCTGCGGGCTTGTAGCGCCACAGCAGCGTCCCGCGGGTGAGGTCGTTGGCCCACAGCTCGCCGGCGCCGCCGACGGTTCGCCAACTGTAGACCGCGTCTTCGCCGAGCTCGGTGAGCTCCAGGGCCGCCCGCGCGCCGTCGGGGTCGCGCCCGCGGTCGGTCCACAGCACCTGCCCCAGGGCGCCGAACACGGTGAACCCGCGCTCCTGCCCCGTCTGCGTGCGCACGAGCAGCTTGCTCCCGTCGGGGGAGGCCTGCATGCCGAGGAACCAGTCGTCGGGGCTCTTGACCGTCCAGGCCCGGGTGCCGTCGTCGGCCCGCAGCCCGGTGAGGGTCAAGCCCGACTCGAGGAGCACCAGCTGCTGGTTCCCCAGCCAGGCCAACCCGCTGAGCTCGCGCTCCTCCGAGGCGTAGTTCCACAGCGGCGTCTCGAGGTCGTCCAGCGCGTAAGCCTGCACCCCGACCGGGGCCGCGCTGGCCAGGTAGAGCCGCCCGCCGCGCACGCTGATTTGCCGGCCGCGCGGGGCGGCGAGCCGCGCGAGCTGCTCGCCGCTCGCGGCGTCGAGCACGTAGACCGCGCCCACGGCCCGCACCACGACCCGCTCTCCGGCGGGGAGCACCTCGCGGATCAGCTGGCCCTCCCGATCCTCGAAGTCACGCTCCTCGAGCTCCTCGCGCTCGTCGAGCGGCGGCGCGACCCAGCGCCAGGCCGCGCGCGGCATGGCGCCCGCGCCCTCGGGCAGCAGGAAGCCGTTGACGCTGCTCCGGCTGCCCACGATCAAGCGTGGGCCGCAGAAGCCGAGCTGCAGCAACGAACCGACCCGCTCCTCGTAGACCTTGACGCTCTGCCCGGTGCGCACGTCGAGCACCTCGACCTGCTCCTCGCGGCGCAGCACGAGCAGGTCTCCGCGAGGCGGGAGGTCGAGGGGGTCGGCCAGCGCGCGCGGCTCGCCGTCGAGTTCGGTGCGCGCGCGGAAGGCGGGCCGGAGCTTCGGGCGCAGGCCGGCGAGGTGCTCCTCCGCCCGCAAGACCCGTTCGTCGCGCCCCTGCTCGAGCTCGCTCAGCAGCGGCTCGACCCATGCGCCCGCGGGGACGGCGTCGCGCTTCCCGCCCTTGACCCGCGGCTCGGGCTCCATGGCGCGCAGCTCGCCGAGGGTGCGCCGCGCCTCCGCCCGCCGGCCGAGCTTCACGTAGTTGGTCGCGAGTCGGGCGCGCGCCTCCGCCACGCGGAAGTCCGTCGGGTGCTCGCGCAGGAAGCGCGCCAGCACCTCGACGCCCTCCTCGCGCAGCTGGCGCTGGAGGTAGCGCGTCGCCAGCTCCCAGCGCGCGTCGACCGCGCACTTGGCCGCGCCGAAGCGCTCGAGCAGGCGCTCGAGCTGCGCGGCGTCGTCGGTGGAGCGCGCGAGGCGCAGCTCTTGCTCGGCGAGGGCGTCTTGCGCGGCGTAGACCTCGCGTCCGCGGCGCGCGATCAGGTCCTTGAGCCGGGCCTCGGCGTAGCCCCAGGGGTCGACCTCGACCCCGCACGGGACCACGACCCGGCTGCTCTGCGGCAACCACAGCAGGCACTGGTAGGCGGCCGCCGCCTCGACCCCCGCCGCGGGGTCGGGCGATGCCGCGCGACGCTCGGCCCACTCCACGAGCAGCGGGGCGCTTTGCTGCGCGAGCCGCTCGGCCTC
>JAGQRJ010000778.1 GCA_020425635.1 Planctomycetota bacterium
AGCGGAACGCGCTGCCGTGGGGGGCGGCCCCGAGGACGCGGACCACGAGCGGTGGGCGACCGGAGGCCGGGTGCCGGGGACGCAGCTCCGCGGGGCCGACGACGCCACGCACCACGCCGCGCACGCCCACGGGGCGCGTGGGCGGCTCGGCGGCTTGCCCCCACGCCAGGCTGGCGCAGGCGACGGCGAGGGCGAGCTGGGCGCAGACCCGGCGCACTAGCGCGACCCTCGGCCGAGCAGGCCCCGGCTGGCGAGGAACTGGCGCAGCGGCGCGCGCACGGGCCCCAGGGTGCGCAGCAGGAGGTGATCGATCCCGGCGCGGCGCAGGCTCTGGCGCGCGGCGCCGTCGTCGACCTGGGTCGCGCGCCCGCGCGTCACGAAGGCCACCCCGGTCTCGGCCTCGCGGGCGAAGACTAGCCCGCCCCCGGCGAGGGTGTCCTCGGCGGGGTCGCGCAGCTGGATCACGGCCACGTCGTGCGCGTGTCCGAGTCGGCGCAGCGCGCCGAGGGCGGCGGGGTCGTGCAGGTCGCTGAGCACGAACACCACGCTGCGTTCGAGGGCGCGCTGGCCCAGCTCCACCAGGCGGGTCGCGAGGCGGGTCGGCTCGTCGAGGCGGTAGCGCCGCAGCTGGTGCAGCCACTGGAAGACCTGCTCGCGGCTGAGGCTCGGGGCCGCGTGCAGGCTGCGCCCGCCCGCCCCGATCAAGCCCACCGGGCTGACTCGCTCCAGGCACGCCAGGGCGAGGCCGCCCGCCACCTCGACGGCCAGGCGATATTTGCTGCGCGGCGTGGAGGAGACGGTCATGGAGGCCGAGGTGTCGACCACCAGGTAGACCGGTAGCGCGCGCAGGGTCTCGTACTCCTTGACGAACACGCGCCCACGGCGCGCGGTGACCCGCCAGTCGATCCGGCGCACCGGGTCGCCCGGGTGGTAGGGCCGCGACTGCGCGAACTCGAGCCCGCTGCCCACGAAGGGCGAGCGGTCGGTCCCGTAGCGCAGGCCGTCTGCCAGTCGCTTCACCGCGACCTCGAAACGGCGGGCGTCGAGGGGCTGCAGCTCGTCGAGGGTGTGTTCGCTCACGCGCCTTGCTCGCGCAGCAGCTCGGCGAGCACCGACTCCCCGCTGTGGCCGTCGGCCAGCGCCTCGTAGGTCAAGCGGATCCGGTGCAGGATCACGTCTTCTGCGAGGGCGAACAGGTCCTCGGGGATCACGTAGTCGCGGGCGTGGATCAGGGCGCGCGCGCGCGACGCGCGCACCAGGGCGATCCCGGCGCGCGGGCTGCAGCCCAGCTCGAGGGCCGGGTGGCTGCGGGTCGCGTGCACCAGCTCGACCACGTGCTCGAGGAACACGTCGCTCACGTGCACGGCCTGCACCGCCTCCATGGCGCGGACGAGGTCTTCGGCGCTGCCGACCGGCTCGTCGCTCACCAGGTCGAACTCGGTGCGCGCCACCGCCCCGACTCCTTCCTTGCGGATCCCCAGCGCCAGGTTGCGCGTGAGCACCTCCCGCTCCTCGTCCCGGGTCGGGTAGGTCAGCCGGTGGCAGAGCATGAAGCGGTCGAGCTGGGCCTCGGGGAGTTCGAAGGTGCCCGCCTGCTCCACGGGGTTCTGGGTCGCGATCACGAGGAACGGGGTGGGCAGCGCGAGGCTCTCCTGGCCGATCGTGACCTTTCGCTCCTGCATGGCCTCGAGCAGCGCGCCTTGCACCTTGGGTGCCGCGCGGTTGATCTCGTCGGCCAGCAGGATGTTGGTAAACACCGGGCCCTTGATCGTGCGGAACCCGCGGCTCTCCTCGTCGAGGACCTCGGAGCCGAGAATGTCGGCGGGGAGCAGGTCGATCGTGAACTGCACCCGGCGAAACTGCAGGTCGATCGCCTTCGCGACGGAGTTGACGAGCAGGGTCTTGGCGAGGCCAGGGATCCCTTGCAGCAGCAGGTGCCCGCTCGTGAACAGCGCGACGAGCAGGCGCTCGACGACGACGTCCTGGCCGACGACGACCTGGCCCACCCGCTCGCGGACGCTCTGGACGAAGGTGGCGCTGGGGGTCGTGGTCGTGGTCAAGCGGCCTCCTCGGACCCGCGCAGGATACGTGATCTTGGCGCGGCTGGCGCAGGGCTCCTTGGTCTGGGGCGAGTCTTCCCCAGAGATTTCGCGGCGAATCGATCCAACGCTCAGCGGTCCAAGGAGCCCCGGAGAGGAACTCAGGAGACCTCATGAAGATCCCGACCCCCAGAGCCGCCCTCGCGGTGGCCCTGCCCCTTTTGCTGTGTGCCCTCCTCGGCTTCTCGCCCGCCCAGGGCGAGGACGCGAGCCCCGCCCGCTTCGACCTCGCCGGGCGCCTCGAGGGCAAGGTCCTCTACACCAACGGCACCGAGGCCAGGATCGAGGTCGCCTTCGAGCGCACGCCGAACCTCGCCGTGTATGCCGGGCGCTACACCCTGACCCTGATCACCGAGGACGCCCCCGAGGTGCGCAGCGGTAAGGTCGAGGCGACCGTGGAGGGTGACGTGCTGCGCGCGACCTTCGATCGGCACGCTGCTCAGGGCAAGCTCGCTGAGGCCGGCAGTCATGCGAAGTTTGCGCTCTACGGGACCTTCGCGGATCCGGGCGGCGTGTTCATGCTCTACCGCTACGGACGCTGATCCGGCCTCGGTCTCGGCTTCGGCTTCGGTCTCAAGCCGGAGAACGCCAACCCACGGCTTGCCGCGGGTTGGCGTTCCGGCGTTTCGGTGAGGAGGCTGGTCTCTAGTAGAGGCGGCTCCCGTTCAGGCGGCCGCGGCCGCGTCCCTCGGGCCCACGCTCGTTCTCGTCGAAGCCGCGACCCTGGCCCTGGCCGAAGCGGGGGCCTCGTCCCTGACCCTGGCCGAAGCCACGGCCCTGACCCTGGTTGCCGGGTTGGCCGCGCATGCCGCCTTGCCGTTGACCGCGCCGGCCCTGGCCGAAGCGGGGGCCTCGTCCCCGACCCTGGCCGAAGCGGGGGCCTTGTCCCCGACCCTGGCCGAAGCGGGGGCCTCGTCCCCGACCCTGGTCGAAGCGGGGGCCTTGACCCCGGTTGCCGGGCTGGCCGCGCATGCCGCCTTGCCGCTGACCGCGCCGGCCCTGGCCGAAGCGGGGGCCTTGTCCCCGACCCTGGCCGAAGCGGGGGCCTTGACCCCGGTTGCCGGGCTGGCCGCGCGTGCCGCCTTGCCGTTGACCGCGCTGGCCCT
>JAGQRJ010000779.1 GCA_020425635.1 Planctomycetota bacterium
GGCGCCGCGAGCGCGGGGGCGGGCGCGGACCTCGCAGGAGAGGTCGTGGCTCCCTGCTCTGGGGCGACCTGAGGAGTGGCCCCCCGCCGCACGGCGCCGCGCGGCAGCTCGCACCCGGGGGTCCCCGCGCGCGGCAACGCCCAGGCGCTGACCCCGAGCGCGAGCAGGGCCCCCACGAGGACGAGGGCGCTCAGGCGGCCGGTGGACGACTCGGCGCCGCTCACGGGAGGGTCGTCGCCCCGGGGCCCGCGGCCCAGAGGACCTGGCCCTGCCCGCCGCGAAAGCTCACGATCGCCAGCGCCTGCGACGTGCGCACGGCGCCGGCCCCGGACTGCGCCGGAATCAACACGGTCGCTCCCCCGGGGTTGCTCACGATCAGGTCCACCGCCCCGTCGACCTCGACCCGCAGCGCGATCGCGTCGCCGGGAGCGTTGACGGCGCTGACCGCGGGGGCCGCGCCCCCGGGCTTGGCCACGGCGACCGCGGTCAAGAAGCGCACCTGCTTGCCGCGCGCGGAGTATTCGATCGCCTCGTGCCCGTCGGCGCCGTCGCCGGTCCGGCTCTCGCGCACCGAGGTCGTGACGCTCAGCGCGGCGTTGCTGGCCGCACCGACCGCGGTCAGGCGAGCCTGGGCCTTGCTGGCGTAGCTCACCTGCAGGCCCTGCACGGAGAGGGGGCGGTTGTGCCGCGCCCCGGCGTTGGCCTGCACCTGGGTGGTGAAGGTCTTCGCGCGGCGGGCGCTGCAGCGGTCTTCGACGAGCAGGTAGCGGGTCTCGACGAGGGCCAGGGTGCGCGCGATCGAGGCCTTGCAGTAGCGCGACTGGACCTCCGCCGAGCGCACCTGGGCCCCGGCCTGGGTGCGCGGCCCCTGGATCAGGTGCGTGTCTTCACCCCCCGAGACCCAGCCGAGGAAGCCGAGCCGCAGGTGCGCCGGCTTGGGCGCCTTGCCGTCGACCAGCACCAGCGAGCGGTGCTCGCCGCGGTTCGTCTTGGTGACCTGGCTGAAGCCGAAGTAGCCCGGGTCGACCGTGATCACGTCGCCGTGGGCGTAGAAGGCGAAGGCGCCGTTGTCGACCGACGCGTGGCCGGTGCCGCGTTTGCGCAGCTCGCCGTGCTGGGCCTGGACCATGACGTGGGCCGCGTCGGGGCCCCAGTCGGTGCGCAGCACCGCGGCGCCTTGGCGCTCGAGGAAGCGGGTCGGGCGCTTGCCCGGGTCTGGGGCCTGGGCCTGATCGGCGGCGAGGAGCTCGGCGGGGGACGGGTCGAAGGCCGCGATCAAGAACGCGGCGCGGGCGCCGCCCAGGCCGACCCCGCTCTTGCGCACGTCCCACAAGAAGCGCGCGCGGTCGGCGGCCGAGCGCACGCCCGCTGGCAGCTGGTTTTGGAAGAAGCAGGGCAACACGTCGTGGAACGCGACGGAGTTGTCGACCGCGGGGCGCTTGCCGTCGGGGCGGCGGAGCTCGATCGGCCAGGTCATGAGCTCGTTGAGCAGGTCGCTCTGCAGGAGCCGCACGCGGCCGGGCTCGTCGCGCAGGGTGCGCTCGTAGGCGTAGGCGTAGGGCAAGACGAGGTCGAGGGCGTAGTGGTAGTAGGAGCTGCCCTCGGCCCAGGCGCCGGTCCGCCCCTGGTAGCGCAGGTCGCTGCCCCGGCGGGTGGGGTGGGTCACGCGCTCGGCGCGCTTCAGCCACCCCTTGGGGCGCGTGTACCACGTCCCGGGCTTGAAGAACCGGTGGCGGTCGTAGGTGTTGAGGGTCAGCGCCGCGACCCCGAGCCCGCTCGCGACCCGCAGGCTGTGGTTGTTGTTCTCGAGGTCGATCGCGCCGAACCACTGGCGCACGTCGCTGGCGAGGGCCACCAGGCGACGCTCGCTCGCGTCCAGCGACCCGCGCCAGCTCGCGGGCAGCGCGGCGAGCAGGTCGTAGGCCACGCAGTGCATGGTCAAGCTGTCGGCCATGACGATCCCGCGGTTGATCACGCCGAAGCCCTTCCAGCAGGGCCAGGCGTCGTACATGCCCTCGATCGTCTGGCGCGCGAGCCCCGCCCGCTGCTTGAGCCAGCCCTCGGGGCTCGCCTCGCCCGGGAGCTTCGGCAGCGGGAGCCAAGGGGGGTCGCAGCCCTGAAGGTAGAGCCAGGCCACCTGGGCTTGGGCCGCGGCGATCCGACCGTTGGTGGCCTCCTGCCCGTAGAGCGCGACCCACTTGTCGGGCTGCTGCTTCCAGGGGTGGGCCCCGTGGGCGACCCGCACGCCGTTTTCGGCGAGGGCGCGCAGGCTGCGGTAGGCGCCCGCCCAAGGCTCGACCTGGGCGTTGATCCTGGCGACCTGGCGCTGGGTGTGGGCGACGTCGCGCCCGTCGAAGGTCAGCCGCGGGCGGTGGGTGACCTGGGGGTAGACCTTGCCGCCCGCGAACGCGGAGCAAGCACAGAGCAGCACGAGGGCTGCGAGACGGAGGGTTCGCATGCACCGGTCCAGGGCAACCATCGCGCCCGGGCGTAAGTCCTTGGTCGCTATATTTCCGCCAGGGGCTGGCGGTAATCCCTGGGAGATCGCGTCGCTGGCACGGACCGTGACTCCCCCGCCGCGACCGCTATCGTGGAGCCGTGAACTACTGCCCAGGCTGCGGGGCGGGGCTCGTCCTGCGCGTGCCGCCCATGGACACCCGCGAGCGCCACCTGTGCGAAGCGTGCGGGGCGATCCACTACCAGAACCCGCGGGTGATCGTGGGCGCGGTCGCCACCTGGGAGGACGGGCGGATCCTGCTCTGCAAGCGAGCGATCGAGCCGCGCTACGGCCTGTGGACGCTGCCCGCCGGCTTCCTCGAGCTGGGCGAGAGCACGGGCGAGGGCGCGCTCCGCGAGGCGCGCGAAGAGGCCAACGCCGAGCTCGCGCTCGACGCGGTGCTCGCGCTCTACGACCTCGACACGATCGGGCAGGTGCAGGTGCTCTACGCGGCGCGCCTCCTCAGCCCCGACGTCTCCCCGGGGGAGGAAAGCCTCGAGGTCGCCCTCTTCACTTGGGAGGAGATCCCCTGGGACACGCTGGCCTTCCCCTCGGTGGCCTGGGCCTTGCGCTACCACCGCCAGGTCCAGGGTCGGCCCGGCTTTCCGCCCGACACGGGCACCAAGAGCCGCCGCCGCGACTAGGCGCCGCGCTAGACTCCGGGGGTGACCGACGCCAGGATCCGCGAGCTGGAGCGCCGCTGGGCCGAGACCGGCGCCCCCGAGGACGAGTCGGCGTTGGTGCGCGCGCGGGTGCAGGCGGGGGTGGTCGCCCGCGAGGCGCTGGCCCTGGCCGCCTACTGCGGGTCGGGGGTCGCGCTCGAGCTGGGCGCCGCGCCAGCTGACCCGGCCGGCCCACAGAGCTGGGGGGTCGGCCTCCTGCGCTGGGGGCGCACGGCCCCGATCCGCGCGGTGCTCTCGGCGCTGGGGCACGCGCTGCGCACCCTCCCCGAGCGAGAGCGCTCGCGGGTCGTTCCCGACAACGTCGTCGAGGGCTCCCTTTACCCCTGCGCCCGACGCGCGCTGGGCGAGGTCGAGGGGTGGGTCGTGCAACCTGGGGCGCGCACCCAGCAGCGGGTCCGCCGGGCAGGGCGCGACCTCGAGCGGGCGTCGACCCGCTTGACCCAGGCGCTCAACGCCCAGCGCGCGGCCGCCCGACGAGCCGACATGCGCCCCGTACCCGACGCGTGGGCGCTGCTCACAACGCGCGAGCAACGGATCGGGCAGGTGGCCTTCGCTCTGCGGAGCTGCGTCGCCGCGGTGACGAACAGCGCCCCCCACCAGCTGGAGTCGCTCGTCGGACGGGCCGTGTCCCACGCGGGGTTCGCGGTCGCCGAAGACGCAGACGCCGCACGCCGACTCGCCGCCCAGGAGGTGATCGCCTGGGCCCTCGGGCACCGCGACCCGGTCCGGATGCGAGTCGGCAAGAGGGGCGAGACCCAGATCTGGCCGGGAGACCCTATCGAGTAGGCAGCTGGGGGGCCAAGCCAGCGTCCTTCGGGCGAGAGCGGTCTGCGCTTGCTGCCGCGCTACCACTCGGCCCGTTGCGTAGCGATCGTCAACAGCTTGGGCCGCGCGCCCTCGGGGACGCTGTTGTCGAAGAGCAAGCC
>JAGQRJ010000780.1 GCA_020425635.1 Planctomycetota bacterium
AGCTCGGAGAGGCGACCGCGGCCCTCACGGCCTTCGAGTGGGCGCTCGCCCTCGACCCGGAGTTCGTCGCGGCGCGGGTCGGGCGCGGGGCGCTCCACGCCGCGCGCCAGGCCTGGGCCAAGGCGCGGGCCGACCTCGACGTCGCGCTGCGCCTCGCGCCCGAACACGCCGCCGCCCTCCGCCTGCGTGGCCCCTGCCTGGTGGAGCTCGGGGCCTACGCCGAGGCCGAGGCCGACCTCTCCAGCGCGCTCGGGGCGAGCCCCGATTGGGCCGCCGGCTACCGCGCCCGCGGCCGCGCGCGTAGCCAGCTCGGGCGCGGCCCCGCCGCGCTGGCCGACTTCGAGCGGGCCCTGACCTTGACCCCCGACGACCCGCGCACCCTCGCCGCGCGCGCCCAGGCCCACCTCCGGGCCGAGCGACCCTTCCTCGCGCTCCAAGACCAGGAGCGCGTCGTCCAGCTCGACCCCGGGGCGGCAGCCCAGCTCGGGCTGGCCGAGGTGCTCGTCGCGCTCCAGCGCTATCAGGAGGCGATCGAGGCCTACGGCGCGGCCCTCGCCGCCGACCCCCGCTCGACCGCCGCCTACGAAGGCCGCGCCGCGGCGTATTCCCGGCTCAAGCTCTACGCCGAGGCCGAGGCCGACCTCTGCGCCGCGCTGAAGCTCTCCGACTCGGAGGCCGCGCTCTATACCGCGCGCGGGCTGGTGCGCGTCCTGCTCGACCGGCGCGACGAGGCGCTGCAAGACCTCCAGCGCGCGACCCAGCTCGACCCCGAGAGCGAACCAGCGCAGCGGAGCCTGGCCCTCGAGCTGCTCGAGCGCGAGCGCTTCGCGGAGGCCCTCACGGCCAGCGACGCGGCCGTGCGCCACGCGCCGGCCTCCGCCCCCGCGCACTACGCCCGCGGACGTGCCCTGCAGGGGCTCGGGCGCCCCGAAGAAGCCCTGCCCGAGCTCGACGCCGCGGTCCGCCTCGCGCCCGACAGCGAGCGCTACCGCGAAGCGCGCGGCACCCTCCACGGCCAGCTCGGCGATCCGGAGGCGGCGGAGGCCGACTTCGGCGAGGCGATCCGCCTCGCCCCGAGCGAGGCGCGCCACCGACGCAGCCGCGCCGTCCAGCGCCAGCTCCGCCGGCGCTACAGGCTCGCGGCAGAGGACTACGACGTCGCGCTGCGGCTCGAGCCCGAGCACGCACCCAGCCTGCTCGCCCGCGGACACTGCCACACCTTCGCGCAGGACTACGAGGCCGCCCTGCGCGACTACCGCGAAGCCGCGCGCCTCGCGCCGCGCGACCCCACGGCCCACGACTTCGTCGGGGTGGCCCTCAGCCGCCTCGAGCGCTACCCCGAAGCCGTGGAGGCCTACACCCGCTCGCTGGAGGTCGAGCCCACGGCGCGCGCGTACCGCGACCGGGGCAACGCACGCTTCGAGCTCAAGGCCTACGCCGAAGCCCTCGCCGACTTCGAGGCCGCCCTCGCGCTCGACCCCCGGGACGCTGACGCGCTCACGCGCGCGGGGGACTGCAAGCTCGAGCTCGGGCAAAGCGAAGCGAGTCTCGCCGACTTCGAGCGCGCGCTCGAGCTCGACCCGAGCTCCGCGCGCGCCCTCGAGGGGGTGGCGGACGCCTGCGCGCACCTGCTGCGAATGAACGAGACCCTCGCCGCCTACGAGCGGCTGATCGCGCTCGAACCGAGCCACGCGCCCTACTACGTCGATCGCGCGACCCTGCTCGCCTTCACCCGACCCACCCTGGCGCTGAAGGACCTGCAGCGGGCGTTCCTCGAGGGGATCGGCAAGGACGAGCAACGGGCCTTACAGACGCTGAACATGCTGAAGGCGGGGGCGCTCCAGCGCCTGGACCGCGGGGCAGGCCCGCGGCACGCCTACCGCGTGGTCGGCCCGCGGAAGGTCGCGCAGGCGCGCCTGGTGGGTGAAGGACTCCGCCTGGAGCGCGGCGAGGCCGGCGCGCTCGCGATCGAGCCGAGCGCCCGCGCCGAGCCAGGCCGCGGGCTGCCGTATCGGCTGCTGGTCGACCTCGACGACGGCCGGCAGCTCAGCGCGCGCGGCACGCTCGTGGACATGACCTGGAGCGTGCAGACCTTCCCCTTCAAGGCGGACCCGCGCCTGCAGACCGCGTCCTGGCGCCGCGAAGCCGCCACGTCGTCGGTGTCCTTCAGCGTCCCGCGACTCCACCTGCCCTTCGGCGAAGGCGGCCCCAGCGAGCTCCCGGACGCGAGCCAGGCGCTGCGCGCCGCGGAGCTGCCCCACGACCGCTTCGGCACGATCGCCACCGCGCGGGTGACCCTGCCCGCGGGGCGCTGGACCCTGGAGAGCCTCTCGGACGACGGCGTGCGGGTGTGGGTCGACGACGAGGTCCTGATCGACGAGTGGACCTACCACGTTCCGACCCGCCACCGCGCCGAGTTGACCCTCGAGGCTCCCCGCACGGTGGTGGTCCGGGTCGAGCACTTCGAGCTCACCGGCTACGCCGTGCTCGAGCTCGACCTCCTGCCCGCGGACCGCCCCTGAGCAGCGGCTCTGCGCCCCCCTCGCTGTTCGCTCCGACGGGGAGGCCGTGCATGAGCGCGCGCAGGGAGTTCCACTTCAGCCAAGGTGCCTCGCACGAGTTCTGGGCGATCACGCTCGACGGCGCGACGCACCGCGTCGACTGCGGGCGCGTGGTCAAGCTCCGCGGGGGAGCGTGCTGGGGTGGTTCCAGCGGCTGGGACCCCTTGCGCGAGGCCTAGGCCCGCGAGGCCTCGCTCAAGGTCCCGATTCGGCGCCCCAGCACGCACGGCGTCCCAGGTGGCTGCACGTCGAGCTCGAGCAGCCCGGGGGTCGCGACCAGCACCACCGTCGAGCCGAAGCGGAACTCACCGACCTCGTCGCCCTTGTCCAGCTCGACCGGCGGCTCATGCTCTTCCTCCCGCGGCCCCCCGCGGACGTTGGTCGTGAGCTCGCTGTAGGTCAGGCGCACCTTGCCGACCACCGTGGCCCCGACCGGAATGTAGGCAAGGCGGTGCTCGCCCACGGCGCAGGTCGAGACGATCCGTTCGTTCTGCGCGAACAAGCCCGGCACCCCGTAGACGCCGACCTTGTTCACGGGCCACAGGCTGCCCGGGAGGTAGCGCGAGCGGAGCACGGTCATGGCGCAGGGGCTGTGAAAGCGGTGGTAGTCCTTGGGCGAGAGGTAGAGCGTGGCGTAGGCGCCGCCCTCGTAGGCCTGCGCCTCCTCCTCGCTGCCGAGGAGCTCGGCCAGGCTGTAGGGCCGCCCCTTGACCTGCATGAGCTGGCCCTGCTCGACACGCCCGGCCTCACCCCAGGCGCCGTCGCAGGGCGAGACGAAGGCGTCCGGCCCGGGGTCGATCGGGCGCGCGCCGGGCTTGAGCCGGCGGACGAAGAACTCCTGCATGGAGCGAAACGAGCTCAGCGGATCGCGGACCTCCTCCAGGTTCGCGCCCCAGGTCCAGGCGTAGGCGCGGAGCTGCAGCCGGAGCAGGGGCCCAGGCCAGCGAATGCCGGCGAACCAGCCGCCGATCTTCGATACGAGGTTCTTGGGCAGCAGCCACAGGAACCACAAGAGCGCCCGTCGGGACGGTCCGAGTCGCATGTCGTCTCCACGTCGAGCGCCCAGCATAGTCTGCCTGGCGCCCGGCTGAGGGACTCACGTGGCCCGCCCTGCGCAGCCCAGCTAGCGTGAACCCTGGGAGCGCGAGTCCCGAGGGGAGGCGCGAGTGCTCAACCACGGACGCATGAAGGCTGCCGCATTGAAAGCGGCGCGCCAGGCTCAGCAACAGAAGGAGGCCGAGGCCCTCGCCCGCAAGGAAGCGCGGGTGAAGCAGCGCCAGGAGGCGCGGAGCGAAGGGGTCCCGCAGCTGCCGCCCGAGGTGGGCCAGGCCGTGGCCGAGGCGCGGTGCACGTCCTGCAAGGCCAGCATTCAAAACACGGTCCAGGTGCTCCTCGAGCGGGTGGTGCGCAACCGCGTCCGCTGCGACCGCTGCGGCAAGCCCCTGAGCTTCTCCAGCGAGGTCACCGACCTCCACGATCAGCTCATGCGCGTCGGAGACGCGGACCTCCGCGAGCAGGTCGACTACCGCTGCCCGCGCTGCGACCGCACCATGACTCAAACCTTGGGCAAGCTGATCGAGCTCGTGCAGCGCGACCGCGCGACCTGCCAGGTGTGCGGCGCCGGGCTGGAGTTCCCTCCCGAGGTCCACCAGGCGCTCTCGACCCTGACCGCGTCCGGCGCCGCGGTCACCCGGCGCACGGTGAACTGCCCGATCTGCGACCGCGGCGTGGTCGACGACACGGGCGGCTCGGGCTCCGTGTCGTGCTCGTTCTGCGGGGTCGGCTTCGCGCTCTCGCCGCAGTCCACGCGCGGAATCCCGCCGCCCTTGACCCTGCCCGCCGCGCCGCCCGCCGAGCTCGCTCCCTTCCTGGAGCGCGTCGCCGCGCAGTCGCCCTTCGCCGCGGAGCTCCTCCAGGCCCGCGCCCAGCGCGGCGAGGTCACCTTCGCGGAGGCCGTGGTCTTGGCCGCGCGCCTCGAGGCCCTGCGGGCCTGGGCGCACAGCGAGCAGCCGGTCGTGCCCATGCCGCCGGAGGAGGCCGTCCCGGTGCTCGCCTGCCTGTTCTCCGCGGGCGCGATCTACCACACCGATCGACGCGACATGAGCGAGGGCGGCACCTTGTTCCTCGACCTCGGCGGCCAAACGCCGCTGGACACGGGCAAGGCCATGGCCAACGTCCTGAGCATGGCGAGCCTCGCCTCGGGCAACGACGGCCGCTTCTTCCTCGACCTCACGGGCGAGACGGTGTCCACCGACCTGTGCCTGACCCTGACGCCTGCTGGCGACAGCTGCTGCGCGGTCGAGCTGGGCCTGCGCAAGAACGGGGGCAAGGTGCACCGCCTGCCACGGGCGCACGAGGCCAAGCTCCGCGAAGCCTTCGCCCAGCTCCCGCTGGCCCTGGCGACCTACTACCTGCGCCACGTGCTGTTCGGCCCCTGGGCCGGGGGTCGGCCCCTGTTCTTGCTCAACGCCCACGCCGCGGCGCAGCGCCTGCAGTCGCTCGGCCTGCCTCCTCAGCGCTACGGCCAGGCGCTCGGGTTCTAGCCCTGAGGGGCCGGGCTGACAGAACCGGACCGGGCGAGTAGCCTGCTCGGTTCGTTCCCTGTGAGGCACCCCATGACGACGCTCCTCGGGCGGCTCCTCGGCTGCGCGCTCCTGACCCTCCCCCTCTGCGGCTGCGTCGACGAGCAGCTCGAGCTCCACGTGCAGCCCGACGGCGCGGCGAAGCTGGAGCTGCGCTGCACGATCGAGCGCTCCCTCGATCTGCTGGGCATGTTCGGCTCGGCGAAGTCGAGCGAGGAGCTGGCCGCGGGCATGGCGGCGAGCTACCTCAACAGCTTCGAGGGGGTCAGCGCCTGGACCGACGTGAAGGTCAGCGAGGTCGAAGGCAAGACGTGCTGCGAGGCCACCGGCTGGGTCCCCGACCTGGGCAAGCTCTCGCGCCGCGCCTCGGGCGGGGACGAGCGCGTCCTGCGTCGCTGGAGCCTGACCCGGAGCGGGGGCCAGCTCGAGGCCAAGCTCGAGGGCATGAGCGAGCGCTTCACCGCGCCTTACACCCCCGAGGAGGTGCTCGACGGGACCCCGGAGCAGCTCGAGGGCCTCCGCCGCGCGGTGCTCACGGCCACCGGCACCCTGCGCTTGTTCAAGCAGGAGCCGACCTCGACGGTGCACCTCACGCTGCCGGGCGCGCCGCTCGCCCACCGCGGCTGGTCGGCGGTCGAGGGCGCGCGGCTGACCTTGGAGAGCTCTCCCGCGTGGGCGCGGGCCGAGCACCAGCGCCTCCACGACGCGCTGCGCTCGGTGCAGCGGCGCTGCGCCGCCGGAGAGCTGACCCGCGAGGCGGCGTCGGCCGAGGTCGAGCAGCTCCGTGCAAGCGCGGGGGTTCCCCGCGCGCGCTGGACGGCAGGCAAAGCCTCGCCCGAGTTCACGGCCGCGTTCGAGCAAGCCGTCGCGAGCTGGCCCACCTCGCCTTGGAAGCGAGCGCTCGTCGAGGCCGAGGAAGAGCGCCTGCGCCAGGCCGAGCGGCGAGCCGAGCGCGAGGCCGAAGAAGCGGAGCAGCGCGCCCGCGAGGCAGCCATGCCCGACGACGCCTTCGAGCCCAACGACTCGCTGAGGAGCGCGGCGGTCCTCGAGCCTGGGCTCTACGAAGGGCTGACCCTGAAGGATGACGACTGCTACCAGATCACGATCCCAGCGAATCAGGAGCTGTGGATCACCCTGCGCGCCGAGGGCGACCACGGCGCGCTCATGCCCGACGTCTACGCCGGCAAGGACCGCCCCCTCGAGCTCGAGTTCGACCGGCGCGCGGGCGCCGAGGTCGCGCGCTGCGCCGTGCGCCGCGAGACCACCCTGCGCCTGGAGCTCACGAAGCTGGACGCAGCCTGCACCTACTCGATCGAGCTCAGGTTGGCTCCCTTCGAGCCCGCTGACCCCTACGAGCCCAACGACCTGGTCGACCAGGGGCGCAAGCTGAAGGGCGGAGAGCACGCGAACCTGGTGCTCTCGGGCGGCGCGGACTGGTACGCCTTCGACTGCCCCGCCGACCAGGTGGCGCGGGTCACGCTGACGACGGCAGACGACGCCCAGGCGCTGCCCTTCGAGCTCCGCACCTGGGACGGAGACGCCTACGCGGTCGTCGCCCACGGCTCCTCGGCCGAGGGTTCGCTGCGCTGTCGGGCGGTCAAGGGGCGGGTCGTGATCCGCGTCTACGGCGACCACGCCGTCCAGGGCGCGGCCTATGCCCTGAAGCTCGAGACCAGCGCGGAGCCAGCCGCCGACGCCTTCGAGCCCAACAACCAGGAGCGGCGCAAGCGTCCTCCCCTCGCGCCCGGCACCTACGAAGGCCTGTGGGCGGACCCCGTCGACCACTACCGGGTCGAGGTCCCCGCCGGTCGGACCCTGCGGATCCGCGCGGTCGCCGACGCGGAGGCCGTCGAGTTCGAGTGCTCCCTCCGGCTCAAGGGCGAGTACATGACGTTCCTGGAGCGCTCGGGTCACGAGGTCGAGCTCGAGTACACGGCGCCCGCAGACGGCGCGGCGCTCGAGCTCCGCGTCGAGGCCTCGCAGCTGCGGCGCTACCGGCTGACGGTCGGGCTCGACGACGGGGCCCCCGACAGCACGCCGCGGTAGGCCAGTCCCGGGTTCGCCGACGCGCTGCGGCGAGTGTCGCCAAGCGGAGACGGACGCCTTTCCGAGAATCGGGACCTCCCTTCGCGAAAGCGTCGAGTTTCGACGCCCAGTCGGCAGCCGACGCACGCCCGTCGCGGGGAGGTGGCTTGCTCCGGCCCTGCGCCGGCACCTGCGCAAGGTACAGCGCTTGCACCCCTCGACGCGGGAGGTGTCCGGTGAAGGAGTTCGTGGTCTTGCTCTGTGCGGTCCTGGTGCAGCCGGCCTTGGCCCAGGTGACGATCACGAGTCCCGCGGACGGGAGCACCCACTTCCTGAACACGACGGTCGAGGTTCGCGCGTCGTGCCAGAACTCGAGCAGGGTGCAACACGTCGACCTCTACGTCGACGGTGTCTACTCCGGGCGCAACACCTCGGAGCCCTACCGCTGGAGCTGGGACACGGGCAGCACCGCCGCCTTGCACACCCTGCGCGCCGTCGCGCAGTACCAGGGCGGGGTCGCGGTCGAAGACCTGATCACGGTGCAGGTCGCCGGGGTCGCGCCGACGCCCCCGCCGGCCCCGCCCACGGCCGTCACCTTCGTCGGCGTCGACACCGACGTCACCGACTTCCAGAACGTCGTGGACTACGGCAACGCCGGCTACTGGTTTCCCCAGTTCAACGCGTCGGGCCCCCGCTCCGGCCGACCGACCGAGGAGAACGAGCGCAACGGACTGCCCCCCTGGGCGGGCCCCATGACCCACATGTTGATCCATGAGGTGTGGAAGTTTCCGCAGCGCACCTTCTCGCAAGACGGCCCCACCAAGTCCGCGGGGGGCAACCCCTCCTGGAACTCCTTCACCCTGCCCAACGGCGACTTCGGCCTCTCGGGGATCGTGTTCGATCCCCACGCGGCGGACAACACCAGCCAAACGGTGAACCGAATCAACCTCGGCCCGGGCACCCCGCCGTCCTTCTACCTGCGGATCGTCGTCGACAACACCGACCTGCGGCACAACCCGATCAACCGCATTCGCGCCCGCGGCGTGCACAACGGCGTCTCGATCGAGCCCCCCACCTATCCGACGCCCGGCCTGGCGGCCTTCAACGGGATCGCCGACGTCTACACCTTCCGCTACGACGGCTTCGTCCCCGGAGACCTGATCAAGATCCAGTTCAACGGCATGCCCGGCAGCACCAACAACGGCGGATCGGGCGGGGCGAGCTTCGCGGGGCTCCTGTTCGACGTGCCTGCCACCCTTCAGCCCCAACCCCAGGGGAGCGGCGGCGCGTCGTCGACCGCAGCCCCCAGCAGCGCGTCCGCGGCGGCTCCGAGCAGCGCGGCGTCCACGGCTCCCGGCGCGACGCCCAGCGCGGGAGCGCTGCCCCCCGGCCGACGCAGCGGCGGCGGCTGCGCGATCTCCCCGCGCCCGGAGGCTCTGGCCCCTCCGCTCCCCGTCCTGCTGCTGCTCCTGCTGGCAGGCGGGCTGCTTCCCGCCATGGTGCGGCGCTCCGACTAGGGCTCGCGGCGGCAAGCGCGGGGCGTCGAATTGTCTGACCACCTCACCCTTGGCCTTCGGCGGCCGCGTCTGGTTCCCACTCGTCGATCAGGAGCAGCCCGCCGCGGCAGTGGATCACCAGGCGCTCGCCGAAGCGCTCGACGCACTCGCCGTAGGGGACGCCGCGGTAGGCGAGCTTGGTGTCGAACACCCGCGCCCTCCAGATCCGGAGCGTCTCTCCACCGACCCGCCCGAACGCTCCGGGGTAGGGGCGCGTCTGAGCGCGAATGAAGTCGTGGATCGCCCACACGTCCATGTGCTCCCAGTCGATCCGACCGTCGGCAGGGGTGCGCTTCGGGTAGTAGCTGGGCTCCCCGACCTGAGGGATCGTCTCGACCTCGCCGGCGAGGAGCTTGGACACGTTCCTGAGCAGCATTCGCCGGAACACGATCGAGTATTTGAAGTAGAGCGTCTCGATGTCGTCGAAGGGGGTGATCTCGAAGATCTCGAAGTCGAAGACGTCGCCGTCGTCGACCCCTGGACGGATCAAGAACAGCTGCATGACGAAGCGCTTCTTGCCCTCGATCAGCGACCAGTTCATGGGCGAGCGACCGCGCCCCTTGGGGAGGAAGTCGGCGCTGCCGTGGATCCCGACCGCCCCGACCCGCAGCGAGGAGAGGACGTGCTCGGGGAACAGGCGCTGCCAGCCCCCCTGGACGAGCAGATCGAAGGGGTGCGCCGCGAAGAACGCCCGGTCCTCCGGCGCGTTCAGCGCGTAGCTCTTTGGGTGGTAGACCGGGATTCCGTATTCCTCGGCCAGTCCGCGATAGTCGTAGTAGCCCGAGACCGCGTAGCGCGCTCCCTGCTCGGGGGTGAGGCACACGAAGTGGGCGATCGCGTGCCCGGCCTCGAGCAGGGCGCGGATCACTGGCTCCCCGCCGACGTGGCACCCACACATGACGATCCGGCCTGCGGCTGGAGTCTCCTTGGTCATGACCCCTCCGGCTCGAGGATCAGTCGTCGCCGGGGACCGAAGGCCCGCTCGGTGGCGAGGAGTTGCGCTTGCGACCGCTCCCAGTTGGCGAGGATCACCCGATCCCAGCCCCGAGCCGCGGGCTCCTCCCGGGTCCCCGCCCACCACATGGGGTGGATCAGCAAGTGGATCCGAGGGTGCTCCCCGCTCGCGAACAGCTCGCTGGGGCTCTTGCCGCGCCAGGCTTTGTTCGAGTCGGAGAGGTAGAAGATCCCCTCGAGGTCGCGCGCGTTGTAGGTGTTGACCATGCCTGGGATCGCAATGTCCTCGTCCAACACGCGCCGACTCGGCTGGTGGAAGGAGACCGCCCGGACCGGGACCCCGAACACCCGGGAGATCGTGTCGGCCTCGAGCAAGACCCACTCCTCCAGCGTTCGCTGCTCGCCCGGAGAGAACCCCTCGTCGTAGTGGACCCCCAGGTCGTGCCCGAGGGCCACGATCTCACGCACCATGTCGTGGTTCGCGCGCGCGAACAGGTTGTAGAGGGGTGAGCGGAGCATGAGGAAGAAGGTCGAGCGGACCCCGAGCTCAGCCTCGATCCGGGCCAGCTGCAGCGCGGCGTGCAGGTCGGTGTCGACGTCGTGCCGGAGCAGGAGGGCCCGTTCGGCGCTGAACCGCCGATCGTCGTGAAAGGCCAGCAGCTCGAAACGCTGCTCGAGCGCGAGCTCCAGCAGGCGGCGGTAAGCGGGCAGGTCGAAGTCGTCGGTCAAGGTTTGATCTTCACGGTCGAGCGCGCGCGGGGTCGTCGCCGCGGCACCATGCATGAAGTCTACCTCTCGCAGACAGCAGGGGTCGACCCCCGCCGCCGCGTGCGCGCTCCCCGCCGATCGCCGCTGGCGTCACGCCGACGAGCGCGCGGGCCCCTGGACCAGGACCACGGCGCTTCGGCCCGCGACCGGGTAGCTGCCCGAGGGCCAGGGGCGCTCGTCGCCGGCCGAGGCCAGGTCGTGCGGGCTGGGCAGGCTGGTGTCGAGCGCCCGCCG
>JAGQRJ010000781.1 GCA_020425635.1 Planctomycetota bacterium
CCCTACCAAGCGAGGTGGGCGAAGGCCTTGTTCGCTTCGGCCATCTTGTGGACCTGATCGCGGGTCGACATCGCGGCGCCCTCGCGGCGGTAGGCCATGATCAGCTCGTCGGAGAGCCGCTTGTGCATGGGGCGACCCTTCTTCTTGCGGGCCGAGTCGAGCAGCCAGCGGATCGCGAGGGTCGTGGCGCGCTTGCGCTTGACCTCCATCGGCACCTGGTAGGTCGCGCCACCGACGCGCCGGGAGCGCACCTGGATCATGGGCTTCACGTTCGCGACGGCGGACATGAAGACCTCGAGGGGGTCGCGGTCCTTGACCCGCTCCTGGATCTCGTCCATGGCGTTGTAGAAGACGTTGAGCGCCTTGCGCTTCTTGCCGTCTTGCATCATGCAGTTGACGAACTTGGTGACCAGCAGGTTCGAGTAGCGCGGGTCACCCTGAATGAAACGGCTCGGGCTGTTGTATTTCCTGGGCATGACTAAGCCTTCGGCTTCTTGGCGCCGTACTTGGAGCGGCCTTGCTTGCGGCCGTCGACGCCGAGGGCGTCGAGGGTGCCGCGGATGACGTGGTAACGCACACCAGGGAGGTCGCGGACGCGGCCACCCCGCACGAGCACGATCGAGTGCTCCTGCAAGTTGTGACCTTCACCAGGGATGTAGGCCGTGACTTCCCTGCCGTTGCTCAGCCGCACGCGCGCGATCTTGCGCAGCGCCGAGTTCGGCTTCTTGGGGGTCATGGTCTTGACCTGGAGACAAACTCCACGCTTCTGCGGGCACGACTGCAGCAGAGGGGTGTTCGACTTCTTCTTTGGCTGCTGACGCGGAGCGCGGATCAGCTGATTGATCGTCGGCATGGAATTGCGGTCCTGGACCGTTGGTGTGATACGCGAAACGTCCAGCTCCAGAGGACCTCCGGAACGGGAAAGACGGGGATTATACGGACGATTCGGCGACGGGCCAGCCCAAATCGATGAGCGCATCGTCGCGACGCAACCCTCCAACCCGGCGAGACTTGCCCCGGTCGTTCAATCCAGGATCCCGAGGGCGACCAGGCGGACCTCCTGCTGGACCGTAATCAGCGCGCGCAGCTCGGCTTGAGCGGCCTCGAGCTGCAGCGACTCGAGGGTCTCGATCGAGCGCAGCTCGTTGAGCCGCTGGCGGATCTCGTTCTCGCTCGCGCCGCCGCTCTTGGCGTTGCGCAGATCCTCGCGCCGCACCTTGCGGTTCTCCGCCAGCGCGATCCTGCGGTCGAGCACAGCCTCGACGTAGGGCATGAGCACCTGGGTCTCGTCGGGGCCGAGGAACAGCGAGCGCTCGGCCTTGGCGAGCAGGATCCGCTTGCGGATCGGGGCCGGCTCGAACATCTGAGTCGGGTCTTCATACGCGCGAGCCTGCTGCTCCCACGACTGGCTGCGGCGGTCGAAGTTGTCCGAGAGGTCCTGGAACTCTCGCTTCTGCGCGTCGGTGAGCACCGACTCGATCTCCTTCTCGAGCTCGAGGCGCATCTCTTCCATGGGCCCCCGCATCGACTGGAAGTCCGGGCGGTCCTGGCCGGGCTGCCAGGACTCGGCCATGCGCTTGAACATCTTCTTCATGCCCTCGTCCATGACCTTCTTCACGTGGGCCGCCTGCTCGTCGTCGAGCTGGAGCTCCTCGGTGAGGTAGTCCACGATCCGCTTGGTCATGTCCCCGTCGCCGCCGAAGGGGTTACGCCGCGGAGCCTCGCCTTCGGAGCCGCCGCCGTCCTGGGCGAGCCCGGGAGCGGCGAGGAGGAACAAGCTCAGGGCCAGGCTGAGCGCGGTCAGGGCGAGTCGACGCATGAAATCCTCCGGCGAGCGAGCCTACTCCCTGCCCGCTGGCAGGGGAAGCCTTCAGGCCTGGCGCGGCGGACCCCCCGCTGGGGGGAACCACCCCGTAAGATCTGCGGCATGAACGCTCCGACCTGTTACGCAGCTGGCCGTCCCCGTGTTTGCACCGCGCTCTTCGGCGCGGCCCTCCTCGCCCTCGGCGCCTGCGGTGGACCCCCGCCGGTGGCCAGCGTGCGCGCCCAGGGTCCGCACATGGTCCGCCTCGGACAGCACCGGGTCTTGATTCGCCCGCGGGGCACCCTCGCGGTTCAAGTCACCTACCTGCAAGAGGCAGACCTCCCGACCTGGGAGCTGGCGTGGCCCGCCTACGCGCCGGTCACCCGCTTGCGCCTCGCCGACGACGACGGGGAGCTGGCGCTCGCTCTCGTCGACGAGCAAGGCGAACCCGAGCAGGTCCATGCCTTTGCGGTGAACGCGGCCCCTCGGGGGCGCCTGCTGGGGATCGACCTCGCCCCCTCCGCCGACGGGAGCTACAGCCTCTCGCAAGTCCTGGGCAGCGCAGCCCCGATCGCCAGCGCGTCCTTCGGCGCGGTCGAGACCCTCTCGACCGTGCGGGTCGGGGGGCGTTGAGCGGCGACTGGCTCCCGCTCCTGCGCGGCGAGCGGCGCGGCGTCGGCCCTGCGCTGGCGCGCGCTTTGCTCGCGGCCTGCGCCGCGCTCTACGCCCTCGTGGTGCGCGCGCGCAACTGGGCCTACGCCCGCGGGCTGCTCCGCGCCCACGCCGCGCCTCTGCCCGTGATCTCGGTCGGGAACCTCACCGCCGGGGGCACGGGCAAGACGCCGCTCGTGATCGCCCTCGCCCAGGCGCTCCTCGCGCGAGGGCTGCGGGTCGCGGTGCTCGCGCGCGGCTACGGCGCGGCGCGAGACGGCGAGCTCAACGACGAGCTGCGAGAGATCGCCGAGCGCGTCCCCCAGGCCCTGCTCGTTCCCGGTCGTGACCGGGTGCGCAGCGCGGAGCGCGCCGCGCTCCGCGGCGCCGACGTGATCCTGCTCGACGACGGCTTCCAACACCGCCGCCTGCGGCGCGACCTCGACCTCGTGCTGGTCGACTGCACCGACCCCTGGGGCCCCGCGGGCGTGCTCCCGCGCGGGCTGCTCCGCGAACCTCGAGGCGGGATCCGGCGCGCCGATTGGGTGATCCTCACCCGGGCCGAGCAGGCTCCGGAGCGAGTCGCCCCGCTCGAGGCCGAGGTGCGCGCCCTGGGCACGCTGCGCTGGCTCGTCACGCCGAACAAGATCCACCACCTCTTCCTCGGCCCTTGGCTGGAGCGCTTCGAGGGTGCCGTCGCGCTCGCGCCGCCGGGCCTGCCGCCCCGCCGACCGGACCTGCGCTTCGCC
>JAGQRJ010000782.1 GCA_020425635.1 Planctomycetota bacterium
GCCCAGAACAGGTTGACCGCCGTCGGCCGCGAGGTCGCGAGGTGGTCGGCCGCGGCGCGCGCGCTCGCAGCGGCGTCGCTCGCCCCTGCCTCGAGCGCGGTCTGCGCGCCGAGCACCACCCCGTAGGCGGCCGCGCAGCCGATCGCTGGCGCGCCGCGCACCGCGAGGGTCTTGATCGCGTCCCAGGCGGGTTGAACCGCCTCCAAACGCAGGGTTTCGCGCTCCGCGGGGAGCTTGCGCTGGTCGATGATCTCCAGCGCGCCTGGGAGCTCGTCGCGCCAGGTCATGGTTTCGAGCGCCATAGCAGGGCGTCTTTCCAGGCGCTCACGCGCCGCTGGGGGGTCGCCGCAAGCGGCGACACGGGCAGGTGGGTGAAGGTGCGGGTCGAGGCGCGCTACTGCGCGCGGACGGAGAGCGTGCTCAGGCGCTTGCCCTCGAAGAACACGCGCCCGGTGCGGTGCACCAGACCGAAGAGCTTCGCCGCGTAGACGAGCTCCGCGTGCCCAATGGTCGGCGCGTCGAGCACGATCTCGAGCACGCCGTCGTGATCACGGAACGCCTCGGGCTTGTAGCGCTCGAAGTCGAAGTTCGGTGCGAGGGCGCGGGCCCGCTCGAGGAAGCCCTCCGCGGGCGCGTAGGGCACGTCTTCGTTGAGCAGGCTGCGCGGGGCGACGTGCAGCGCGACCACCCACTCGTAGTCCTGCACGCGCTTGCCCGGTTCGTAGGGCTGGTTGAGCGCGACCACGTCGATCCCCTCGAGGATCGGCTCTGCCGCCTCCGCCGGGGACGCCGGCTCGCCGGACCACACCGCGTCGAGCCCGGAGTCGAGCTCCAGGTCTCCCAGGCCGAGCCCCTCGAGGAAGCAGGGCTGCGGGGGGAGGTAGGTCGGAGGGCCCGCGTCGCGCTCTTCGGTCGGCGGGGCGTCTTCGACTCGTCGCGCGAGCAGGTGGAACACCGGCTGATCGTGGAACAGAGCGCCGTAGAGGCGGGCGACCTTGCCCGCGCGGCTCCGGCCGAGCATGCGCTCGAGGGCGGCGAGCACGCGGATCACGGGGCGCGCGTGCTGGAAGATCCGCTGGTCGGTCGCCACGGCCACGAGGGCCAGGGTGTCGAGCAAGCGGTTGTGCTCGCGGCGGGTCGCGCCCAGCTGGTGGCGATCGAGGACCGCGGAGAGCTCCTCCGCCCAGCCGCGGAGCTCCTCGAGGGAGGTGCGGCCTGCGACCGCCGCGGCGATCCGCGCGCGGACGTTGGTGCGGTCGATGCGGATGCGCGGGAGCTGCTCCGGGAGCTCGGCCTCGCACATGTCTGCGAAGGTCCGATAGCCCGACTCGGTTGCCAGGCGGACGGCGTCGGCGGGGCGCAGGTCCCCCACGATCAGCCGCTCGAGCGCGTCTTGCAGGTCTACTTGACTCTTCATCGGTGACCCTTCCCTGCTGCTGCGCGGTTCACTTGCCAGCCCCGTCGCCGGACTCTGGGCTCGTGGGATCCCCGGAGGCGTCGGGCTCCGCGAGGCTGGCGGCCCACTCGCTGAAGGAGGGGACGCCATCGGGGCGCTCGCCGCCGTTCGCCTCGAACCAGGCCTCCAAGGCCTCGAGCTGAGCGTCTCGCGTCGCCTGGTCGGCGGAGGGGTCGAAGGTCAGCTCCGCGGCTCCACCGACCAGCGCTTGGAGTCCTTCCAGGCACGCCCTCCGGACCACGTGGTTCGGGGACTCCTCGCCCCCGTCACGGGCGTTGCGGAGTCCGTCGAGGAACGGCCAGGCTCCGAGCAGGCGAGTCTCGAGCGCTTCGGGGAGCGCCTCGAGGCCTGCCACCTGTTGAATCGCCACCACGCGGCTCACCACGTCGGGTTCGCGGTTCGCACCCTCCAGGATCGAGACCGCGGCCTCGCGGCGGTCGGAGAGCTCGGCCTCGACGCGCGTACGCAGCGCCACGTAGCTGAAGCGCCGGACCCGCGGGTCGGGGTCGTTGATCGCCGCGCAGATCGCCTCGAAGGCGGGATCGCCGGGGATGCGCACCAGGACCTGCAGGACCGCGATTCGGTAGAGGATCTTGTCTTGGCGATAGGGCTCGAACTGTGCGCCCTCTTCGAGCTCGGTGCGCAGCATGCCCACGACGTCCGTGGTCTTCGCCAGCTCGACGAGGTTCTTGACCGCGTCCTCGTCGACCTGCTGGTCGACGTCCAGGGCCTGCTTGAGGTTCCCCAGCTGCCAGTTGACGCGCATGCCTGGCGCCTTGACGAACAGCACGATCAGCGCGACGACCCACAACCCCGCACAGATCGCGACGAGGAGCTTGTCCACGCCCGGCTTGGCCTCAGGAGGGTCGACGATCTCGACGTCGGGCTGGGTCGGGCCCGGGGTCTCTGGGGGGGTCTCTTCCACGTACCAAGCCTACACCCTCTGCGCTCCTTTCGTCAACGGCGCCAGGGACTTCCTGCGAAGGACTTCCTGCTCCCTCGCGACCCCGGTCGGTTGCGGATCGAGGGGCCGGAGCGCATCCTGGACCCGTCGCGGAGGCGTTGTGCACGGGAGCCAGGGCGAAGCCGAGGTCGGGGCGTGGGTGGTCGGGCTCGGCGACCCAGCCTCGCGGGAAGCGATCGGCGGCAAGGCGGCGCGCCTGGGCGAGCTGCTGCGGGCCGGCTACCCCGTCCC
>JAGQRJ010000783.1 GCA_020425635.1 Planctomycetota bacterium
ACACTGCTGGCCGCACTTCGAATCCACGAGCGGAGCGAGTGGTGAGAAGTGCGGGCTAGGAGGCGCGCTTGAGCCGCAGGCAGACCGCGAGGCGGAACAGCAGTCCGCGCCGGGGCTCGGCGTGGGCCGCCGCGCGCGCCGAGGCGCTCGAGCTCCGGCTGGACGGGGTGGGCTCGACGCGGGTCGTGCGGCGCGAGCCGCTGCGCACCTGGGGCACGCGCTCGGAGGGGCGCTGCAGCCGCGCACCCGGAACCCGCAGCCTGCGCTTGCACCCGTTGCAGCGCGAGGTCGCGCCCGCGAGGTCGATCGGCTTCACGTTCGCGTACGCGCAGTCCTCGCAGTAAAAGCTCACGGACGTACGGGTCACAATGGCGTCCACGGCGCCCCTCCTTCCCTCGTCGCGGGTCGGCGCGAGCGCGCCGCGACCCACCTTCTTCCTGGCGGCCGTCGTGCAACCCACATGCCCTGGTGGGCCCTCTCGGAGCGGGGGTTAGGGCGGGTCCCTGTTGGGCCGCGGACGCTTTCTGCGACGCTTCGTCTCGACCCGCCCCAGGGGGTGTCGCCGTTTGGGTCAGGATTCGTGCAGCCTCCCCGCGGCTGTGCTTCCATGGGCGCATGCGACCCCGGCTGCGCAAGACCTTGAACCTCGGCCTCACCGCCGCGGCCCGCCTCAAGCGCGCCGCGCTCGGCGACCGCCTGCGGCTGAGCCAGCACCCTCGGCTGCTCGCGCTCTACGACGGGCTGGTGCGCCTGGGGCGCGCCGAGGAGGTCGAGGTCCACGGCCACCGCCTGCGCCTCGACCCCCTCGACTCCATGCACCTCTCGCTGCACGGGAGCTACGAGCAGGGAGAGACGCGCTTCGTGCAGCGCAGCCTCCAGCCAGGCGACGTGGTCTTCGACGTCGGCGCGCACGTGGGCTACTTCACCCTGCTCTTCGCCCGCGCCGTCGGACCCAGCGGGCAGGTCTTCGCCTTCGAGCCGCACCCCGACAACCGCCGCCTGCTCGCGCACAACCTGGCGACCAACGGCTACCCCGGCGTGCGCGTGAGCCCGGCCGCCGTCTCGGCCGCCGACGGACACGCGACGCTCTACGCCAGCCTGGAGAACACCGGCGACAACGCGCTCCACGGCCGCGGGCCCGGCTTCACCGTGGAGACCCGCGCTCTCGACGGCTACCTCGAGCACGCCCGCGGCAAGCGCGTGTTCCTCAAGCTCGACACCCAGGGCCACGAGCTCGACGTGTTCGCCGGGGCGCGCGCGCTGTTCGCGGCCGCCGCCGAGGTCACGGTGCTGTTCGAGTTCTGGCCCCACGGCCTGCGCCAGGCCGGGCGCGACCCGCGCGAGGTGTTCGAGGTGCAGGCCGAGCTCGGCTGCACGGGACACACCCTCAGCGACGCCGGCGAGCTCCTGCCCCTCGACCCCGAGCGCCTCCTGGCCGAGCTCGAGGGCGAGCAGTTCACGAGCGTGGTGTGGACCCGCGCCGTCGCCGCGCGCTAGGCTCTGTCCGCAAACTCAGCCAACGCCCTCGCTTGCCCTCGTCGCCGCCGACTGCGTTGGTCGCCGGCCACGTAAACCCATTACGCTCGGACCGGCTCCCGCCTTGTCGGACGACGACG
>JAGQRJ010000784.1 GCA_020425635.1 Planctomycetota bacterium
CCCTAGGTGCGCGCCCGCACGGACCGGGTGGGCGGGTCGCCGACAGCCCCCACGGCTACCCCGGAGCGAGTCGGCGGCTCTGCCGCCGCGAGCGAGGCGCGAGCGACCGCGAGACCCGGCCGCAGGCCGGGTCTCACGGGCTCGAACGACACCGCTGGCCGCGCTTCGAATCCACGAGCGGAGCGAGCGGTGAGACGTGTGGGCTAGACTGCCCCTGAGGAGGTCCTCAGGGTGCAGCCCGACCCGCCCGATTCCGTGCTCGACGCCGTGCACCGGCTCAAGGATCAGATCCGTGAGCGGGGGCGCTTGCTCAGCGCGAAGACGGGCGAGCTCGTCGCGGCGCGGGAGTATCTGCGCCGCGTGTTCGCGGCGCTGACCGACGCGGTGCTCGTGTTCGACGCGCGAGGCAAGGTCGAGTTCGCCAACCAGAGCGCGCTCGAGCTGCTGGGCACGAGCGCCGAGGCGCTGCTCGGCCTGCCCGGCGCGGAGCTGTGGGTCGACCCCGAGGAGGCCGCGGCCTTTCGCGAGCCGCGCTACGCCGAGCTGCTGACCCGCGGGCACTGGCAGCGCAGCGAGTGCGTGCTGCGCGCCCCCGGCGGCGCGCGCGTGCCGGTGCAGTGGAGCGCGAGCGTGCTCGAGCTGGCCGGGCGCCCGGTGGGGCTGGTGGGGGTCGCGCGCGACGGGCGCGAGGCCCGCGGGCGCCAGGAGGCCAAGGTCCGCGCGATCCAGGAGCTGGCGGCGAGCGTCGCCCACGAGATCCGCAACCCCCTGGGCGCGATCCAAAACTCGCTCGCGCTGCTCGGGAGCGCGGCGCTCGAGGGCGAAGACAAGACCCTGCTCGAGATCGCGCGCGGCGAGACCCGCAGGATCGGCCAGATCGTCGACACCTTCATGACCTTCGCAAGACCCGCGCTGCCCCAGCTCGCGCCGGTGGCCCTGGGCGAGCTGGCCGAGGAGGTCACGACCCTGGCCCGCCAAGACCCGCGGGCGCGGGCGGGTCGCGCGGTGGTGTGCGTCGTCGACGCCGCCCTCCCCCCCGCCCGCTGCGACCCCGACCAGATCAAGCAGGTGCTCTGGAACCTGCTGATCAACGCCCTCGACGCCGCCCGCTCCCGCGTCGCGGTCCGCGTGCGCAGCGACGGCGAGCGGCTCAGCGTGCGGATCGCCGACGACGGCGCGGGGATCCCGCCCTCGACCCTCGCGCGCGTGTTCGACCCCTTCCACACCACCAAGCCCACCGGGACGGGGCTCGGGCTCCCGATCGCGCGGCGGATCGTCGAGGCCCACGGCGGCGCGCTGCGCCTGGAGAGCGTGGTCGGCGCGGGGGTCGTGGCGACGGTCACGCTCCCGCGTAGCATGGAGGAGCTCGCACCCCCCGCCAGCGAGGAGGCCCGCTAGCGTGGCTCAGCTGCTCGTCGTCGAAGACCAACCCGCGCTCCGTCAGACCATGACGATCGCGCTCTCCCGCGCCGGGCACGCGGTGGAGGGCGTGGGCAGCGGCGAGGAGGCCCTCGCGCGCACGCAGGAGACGCTCTACGACCTCGTGATCACCGACCTCCGCCTGGGAGAGGTCGACGGGCTCGAGGTGCTCAAGGGGGTCAAGGCCCGCGACGCCGACACCGAGGTCGTCGTGGCCACGGCCTACGGCTCGATCGACTCCGCGGTGGAGGCGATCCGCGCCGGGGCCTTCGACTACGTCACCAAGCCCTTCACCCCCGACCAGCTGCTGCACGTCGTCGACCGCGCGCTCGAGCGCCGCCGGCTGAAGACCGAGGTCCGCTACCTCAACCGGCGGCTCGAAGACCCCAACGACCCCCCCGAGCTGGTCGGCGAGAGCGAGCGCTTTCAGCGCGTGCTGGGGATCGTGCGCGAGTGGGCGAGCAGCGACTCCACGATCCTGGTCACCGGCGAGACCGGCACCGGCAAGGACCTCGTGGCGCGCATGATCCAGCGGCTCAGCCCGCGCGCCGACGAGGTGTTCGTGGTGGTCAACTGCGCCACGATCCCGAGCGCGCTGTTCGAGAGCGAGCTCTTCGGGCACATGAAGGGCGCCTTCAGCGGCGCGACCCGCAACCGCAAGGGGCTCGCCCAGGAGGCCGACGGCGGCACGCTCTTCCTCGACGAGGTCGGCGAGCTCCCCATGGCGGTCCAGCCCCAGCTCTTGCGCTTCCTCGAGACCGGCGAGATCCGCCCGATCGGGCAGAACCGCTCGGTGACCGTCGACACCCGGGTGATCGCCGCGACCAACCGCGACCTGCGGGCCATGATCTCCGAGGGCACCTTCCGCGAAGACCTCTACTACCGGCTCAACGTCTTGCCCCTCGACCTGCCGCCCCTGCGCCAGCGCGTGGAGGACATAGTCCCCCTGGCGACGCGGTTCCTCACGCGCTTCGCCCGCCGGCTGGGCCGTCAGGCCGAGAGCTTCTCCCAGGAGGCCCAGGAGGTGCTGACCGCCTACGGCTGGCCGGGGAACGTGCGCGAGCTGGAGAACGTGGTCGAGCGCGCGGTCATGCTCGCCCGCGGCGCGGTGATCCACCCCGAGCACCTGTTCATGCCCGACGCCGAGCGCCCCGACCTCGGCCAGGGCGGCGGCGAAGGCGGGGTCGGCGACCTGATCAGCCTCGCCGAGCTCGAGCGCCGCCAGATCCTGGCGATCCTCAAGCGCGTCTCGGGCAACCAGAAGAAGGCCGCGAGCGTGCTCGATATCTCGAAGAGCACGCTCTGGCGCAAGCTCAAGGAATACGGGATCGACGCGGCGAGCTTCGCGAAGTAGCGGCCGCGCCCCGCCTCAGATCTCGCCCAGCGCCTCGCTGGGGCCGAGGCACTTGCCCGACTCGTCCCAGCGGTAGAAGCCCTCACCCGACTTCCGCCCCAGCTTGCCCGCGCGGACCATGCGCCGCAGGAGGAGCGGCGGACGGAAGGTCTCGCCGATCTCGTGGTGCAGGTGCTCGGCAATGCTCAGCCGCACGTCGAGGCCGACGTAGTCGGTGGTCATGAGCGGGCCCATTTTGTGGCGGTAGCCGAGCTCCATGGCCTTGTCGACGGCGTCGACCGAGGCCACGCGCCCCTCGACCATGCGGATCGCCTCGAGCCCGAGCACGAGCCCCAGTCTGCTCGAGGCGAAGCCCGGGGAGTCCTGGACCAGGATCGGGGTCTTGTTGATCCGCGCGACGAGCTCGAGGCCGAGCTCGACCGTGCGCGCGGAGCTGCGCTCGCCGCGCACGACCTCGACCAGGCTCTGGAGGTGAACCGGGTTGAAGAAGTGCAGCCCGAGCACGCGCTCGGGGAAGCGCGTCGCCTGCGCGATCTCGGTCACCGGCAAGGACGAGGTGTTCGTGCCGAGGAGCTTCACGTCGCCCGCGAGCGAGGCCTCCGAGAGCACCCGCTTCTTGAGCTCGAGGTCTTCGGGGATCGCCTCGATCAGCGCGTCGGCGCCGTCGAGCGCGGCCTCGAGCTCGGTCTCGCCCGTGATCCGCCCGAGGATCTGCGCGAGCTCGGCCTCCGAGGCCAGCTTGCCCCGCGCCAGCGCGCCCTCGAGGTTGGCCCGCACCCCGGCGAGCCCCGCCTCGACCCGCCCCTCGTCGAGGTCTCGCAGCCGCACGGTGACCCCGTGCTGCGCCAGGACCTGAGCGATCCCGTGCCCCATGGTGCCGGCCCCGAGCACCGCGACCGTGTTGAGCTCCGTCATGACGCCTCCCCTCGCGTGTCGATCGGCGCGAATCGTAACCGCTCGTCCCCGCGCTTGGGGACGCCAGCGCGAGCGGTAGCTCACGCGCCCGCCGTGGCTAGAGGTCAAGGCCGAGGCCCTCCGCGTCGAAGGCTCGCTCGTGCCAGCGCACCTGGTGCTTCCCTTGGGGGCCCACCCACACCTCGCACACGTCGAAGCGGCAAGGGGTCGCGCTCAGGTCGACGCGGTGGTGCCCCGCGTAGTGCAGGCTCGCGAGCACCAGCCGCCGCCGCTTGCTCCAGGTCACGGCCTGCAGGCCGCGGCCGGGCGCCGCGCGGGTCTTGACCTCGACGAAGACCAGGGTCTGGCCGTCGCGCACGATCAGGTCGATCTCGCCTCGCTTGCAGCGGTGGTTGCGGGCGACCAGGGGCCAGCCGCGCGCCTGCGCGTAGCGGGCCGCGGCGTCTTCGCCGGCGTCTCCGCGGGCGCGCTGGGGGGTCTTCGGGGAGGCGGGGGCGGGCGAGGACGGAGCCCTGGGAGGCGCTTGCTTGGGAACGAACATAGCCCGAACCTACCGCGCGCCTCCGACAGGCACGGGGCCGTGGCCTCGCCGCCCCCAGAGCGACGCGGGGCGGGGGCGTGTGCGTCGGCCTCGGGCTCGGGCTCGGGAAGAAGGCGACGCGGGGGAGCGCGACCGCGGGCGGAGGCAAGCTCCGCCCCTACGGCTTGGTGGCCTGAGGGTCCAGGAACGGACTCGGTGTCGGTCTCGGGCTCGGGCTTGGGAAGGAGGCGACGCGGGGGAGCGCGACCGCGGGCGGAGGCAAGCTCCGCCCCTACGGCTTGGTGGCCTGAGGGTCCAGGAACGGAC
>JAGQRJ010000785.1 GCA_020425635.1 Planctomycetota bacterium
GAGGTGGCGAGCTTGCGCGCCCTCTACGCCGCGGCGGTGCAGGCCGAGGCCACGGAGGTCGAGCGCCTGAGGACGAGCTACCTCGAACAGCTCCGCGGCTGCGTGGCCCTCGACGAGGCCCTCGAGCTGCTCGACGCGCACCCCGACTCGGCGCCTCTGGGCTGTGAGGCCGCGCGCCTGCTCGCGGTGTGCGGGGAGCTCGCGCGGGCGCACGCGACCCTGGAGCGCGCGCTACGCCAGGACCCCGCCCGGGGCGAGCTCGCCGAGGTCAAGGCGCTGCGCTCCAAGCTCGAGAAGAACGCGGGCCGCGAACCGGCGCGGACGCCGCCCTCGCTGTGGCGGCACTGGCGGCCCTACCAGGGCGGCCTCTGGCGCGAGGACGCCGAAGGCCGCGTACACGGGAGCGGCTACGGGCTCGGCGACTACGACCTCGCCGGGCTGCTCGAGGTGCGCGAGCGCCAGCTCTCGGCGCCCTACCGCCTCGACGTGGAGGTCTTCCTCGGCGAAGGGAAGCGCGCCTACGGGGGGGTGCTGTTCGGGGTCGACCGGGTCGGCTCGGGCTACCTGGCCTACCTGGTGCGCGAGGAGCGAGGGCTGGCCAAGTTCGCCTCGGACGCCGAGCGCGCGCGCGTCGAGGCGAGCGGGCGGCCGCCGCTCTTCCTCCGCGTCGCGCGCCTGGTCGAGGGAAACTGGAGCATGGTCGGGACCTGGCTCTGCGCAGCCGCAGACCCGGGCGCCGAGCCGATCTCGCTGCGGGTCGCGGTCCTCCCCGAGGGCCTGCAGGCCACGGTCGGCGGCGTCGCGGAGCGCCTCGTGCGCTTGCCCAGCGCGGTCGCCGACGGCGAGGTCGGCGTGCTCAGCTTCTTCGGCGGGCCGGTGGCCTACCGCGGGTTCCGCAGCGACCTCGAGTAGCGGCGCTCAGCGGACGACCCACACCTGCTCGGCGTCGCGGCCGTTCTGGATCGTGAGCTGGACCTCGGGGGCCTGCACCTCGCGGCCGAGCTTCGCGCCGAGCAGGGTCAGGGCGTCGCCGCTGAGCTCGCCGGAGTAGACCCCGTCGTAGAGCGGGCCGAGCTCGAAGCTCCCGTCGGGGTTGGTGCGCGCGCGCCGCTCCACCGGCGAGTCGACCCCGCGCAAGCGAACCACGATCCCCGCCAGGCCTTCGCCGCTCGGCCCGACCACCTTGCCGCGCAGGCGCGCCGGCGGCCGGGCCACCACCGACAAGCCCTCGAGCACCGCGTCGGCGGCGACCTCGAGCGGCGTGAGCGACACCACCCGATCGCCGTCGCCGCGCACGAACAGGCGGTAGGAGCCCGGCGGGAGGGACTCGACCTCGAACCGCCCCTCGGCGTCGGTGCGCGTCGAGCCGAGGTAGTCGCCGTCGAGGATCGCGAACACGCCGGCGCCCTCGAGCGGCTGCCCGCGGTCGTCGCGCACCGTGCCCGAGAGCCGCGCGCCCCGGGGGAGGATCAGCTCGCGCTCGACCGTGCCCCGCGTGACCTCGACCTCCTCGCCTCCGGCGGGGGCGCTGCCCTCACGAATCACCTCGAGCCGGTAGACCCCAGGGTAGAGGTGCTCGATCGTGAACCGCCCCTCTGCGTCGGTCTCGGCGCGCCGGCGCACGTCGCCGCGCACCTCGACCGCGCGCACCCGCAGCCCGGGGAAGGGCGCGCCGTCAGGGCTGCGAACCTGCCCCACGATCTTGGCCGACTCGTGCAGCACCACGTCCTGGAGCTGCTCGCGCGCCGAGACCTGGATCGGGACCCGGCAGCTGAAGGCCCGATCGTCGCTGCGCGCGAACAGCTCGAGCGGGCCCGGGGCGATCCCGTCGATCGCGTAGCGTCCGTCGTCGCCGGCCGACCCCGCGCCGAGGCGCTCGCCGTCGCGGTAGGCGAACACCTGGGCGCCGGGTCGCGGCTTGCCGTCGGCGCCCCACACCGTCCCCTGCAGCCGGGCCCCGCGCTGCAGGACGAGGGAGGCCTCCCCGCCGAGCTCCTCGGTCACGGGGACGTCCTCGACCTCGGTGCTCACGAAGCCCTGGGCCTCGGCGCTCAGCGAGTAGACCCCCTCGCGCAGGGTGAACGCGAACTCGCCGCGCGCGTCGGTGGTCTCCCGCGGACCGCGTCCGCCGCGACGCCCGCCCTGCACCCGGACCCGGGCGTCGGCCACGGGCCGCCCCTCGGGGTCGGTCACCCGCCCGGACAGGCGGGCGCCGCGGGCGAGCTGGAACTCGCCCAGGTCTTCCTCGCCGGGGGGCAGCTCGACTCCGCGCTGCTCGCGGACGTAGCCCTCTGCGCTGACCTGCACCCAGAGCTGGCGGCCGTCGACCTCGGCGTAGAAGCGCCCCGCGCCGTCGCTGCGGGTGTCGACCGCGCGTCCGCGGCGGCGCCGCGAGGCCGACACCAGCCGCACCGCCGCGTCGGCCACGGGGAGGCCTCGGGGGTCGACGACGGTCCCGCTGACCCGGGTCGTGGGTGGCGGCGCGGCGTCGGGGGCCGGGTCGGTCGGCGCGGTCGGGTCGGCCTCGAGCTCGGCGCCGACGTCGTCCGACGCCGGGGGCGGAGCCGCGTGCTGTGGGGGGGCGGTCGCAGCAGTGGCCCGACTCGCCGCGATCCGCTCCAGGGTCGAGCCCCCGTGCTCGGGGGCGCCGCGCAGGGACGGCGCCCGCGCTCCCTCGTCTGCGAACAGCGCCCACAACCCGAGCACACCGAGGCCCGCGATCACGAGGGCACCTCCGAGATACAGGGTGCGGGGTCTCATGAGGTCCTTACGCCTCCGGGGGGGCCGGGGTTGGTCACGTTCGTGTCATTGCAGGCGGATCAGCAGCACGATCACGAGCACGATCAGCACGAGCACCAGGGTCGAGAGCACGCCGACCGCGATCCACAGCGCCCGGGTCGAGCCCGCCGCGCCCGGCGCGGCGAGCGCGGCGGGCGCGGGCTCGGCGACCCCCTCGAGCCGGTCGAGGTGCCGCAGGGGCTCGCCGCGGGACAGCGACTCGAGGTCGTCGGCGACGGCCCCCGCGTCGGCGTAGCGCTCGTCGGGGAGCTTGGCCAGCAGGCGCGCCACGAGCCGCTCGAGCTGCGCCGACGCGTTGGGGTTGCGGTCGCGCAGGGGCGGCGGGACCTCTTGCGACAGGCGCTGCAGGACTCGAGCCGGCGACTTGTCGGGGAAGGGGACCGTGCCGCTCACCAGCTCGTAGATCGCCACGCCGAGGCTGTAGAGGTCGGAGCGCCCGTCGAGCTCCTGGCCCCGGGCCTGCTCGGGCGCCATGTACTGCGGCGACCCGAGGATCGCGCCCTTCATCGTCACCCGGTTCGGGCCTTCGTCCTCGCTCTCGCGCACCAGCCCCAGCCCGATCAGCTTGAGCTCTCCCGCGCGGTTGATCAGCAGGTGCTCGGGCTTGACGTTGCGGTGCACCAGGCCGCGCTGGTGCAGGCACGCCAGGCCTCGCGCGGCCTGCCCTGCGAGCCGATAGACCAGGGCCTCTTCGATCCGCCCCCCCCGCTGCGCGAGCAGCTCCTGCGCGGTCGGGCCCTCGAAGTACTCCATGGCGAGGTAGTAGGTCCCGAGCTCTTCGCCGGCGTCGAGCATGCGGACCACGTTGGGGTGCGCGAGGCCGAACAGCGCGCGCGCCTCGCGGAGGAAGCGCTTGCCCGCGCTCGGCGAGCGGCTCACCAGCTGCTGCGGGAGGATCTTGAGCGCGACCGCGGCGCCCTGCGGACTGCGGGCGAGGAACACCGAGCTTTGCGAGCTCCCGAGCTTCTTGACCAGGTCGTAGCCCGCGATGGTGCGTCCGATCGCGATCGGCTGCGCGAGCTCCACCCGGCCAGACCCCGAGGGGTGCGCCTGAGGTCCTTCCACCGGTCTCCCTCCTCCTCGCAGCATACCCGGCAGACCCGGCAGGACACGGCTATAGTGGTCTCTCGAGGAGCTTCGCCCATGGCGATGTGGAACCGCTTCAAGCGCATGGTGCGCTCGAACGTAAACCGCCTGAAGGCTGACCCCGACCCGCTGGTGCGCGGGGTCGGCGGGTCCCTCTCCAAGCTCGACGAGAACCTGGTCACCCTCAAGGCCCACCTGCGCGTGCTGGAGACCCAGGTCGAGCGGCTGCGCCGACGCGAGGTCGAGCTCGACGCGCTGGTCCAGGCGAGCGAGGCGCACGGCGCCACCACCAAGGCGATCACGCACCAGACCGAGCTGTTCGAGGTCCGTCGCCAGTTGGCCTCGAAGGAGGCCGACCTCACCCAGACCCAGTCGGCGCTCGAGCGCGCCATGGCCGTCAAGGCGGCCTACCGCGAGGTCACGGACGACGCGAAGACGACCCCCGTCAGCCAGCCTGGCGCGGAGCCCGCGGCGACCGCCTCCCCGCCGCCCGCGGCGCCGCGCGCCGCGACCCCCGAGGAGGTGGAGGCCTGGGAAGCCGAGGCGTCTCCGCCCGCGGACCCCTCGATCCAGATCCGCGTCCAGCCGCGAGGGTCGAAGAAGACGATCGGGGAGGGCGACTCCGGACCGGTGTCGGCGCTGAACCTGGAGGAGAGCCGCGAGATCGCGTCCAAGACCCTGGGCGAGCAGGCCTCGTTGCCCGCGGCGCAGCCCGCCAGCGGCGAGTCCTTGCTCGACGAGCTGGAGAAGCTGGGGAAGCTGCGCGAGAGCGGCGCGCTCACCGACGAGGAGTTCGCCCGCGCCAAGCGCCGCCTGCTGGGCGGCTAGCCCGCACGTCTCACCACTCGCTCCGCTCGTGGATTCGAAGTGCGGCCAGCAGTGTTGTTCAAGACAGTGAGACCCGGCCTGCGGCCGGGTACACACGGTCGCTTGCGCCTCGCTCGCGGCGGCAGAGCCGCCGACTCGCTCCGGCGCAGCCCGCCTGCTTCGCAGGCGGCTACCCCGCAAACTCACCACTTCGTGGTGAGCTTTGCGGGCTAGCCC
>JAGQRJ010000786.1 GCA_020425635.1 Planctomycetota bacterium
CGGTCGCCCCGGCCCAGGACTCCCCAGCCGCGCTCGCCGCGCCGGCCGTGGTCACGCCCGTGGCCGCCAAGGACGGCTGCTGCGCCGAGGAGGCCGCTGCCGCGCCCGCCGAGTGCGGCGGCTGTGAGGACGAGGCCGGCTGCGAGGACAAGGCCGAAGAGGGCTGCGGCGGCTGCGCCGACATGGATCCGCTGAAGGTCTCCAAGATCGAGCGCTAAGCGGACCCTTCCGCCACCACGCAAAACGGCCGGCGCGTTACGCGCCGGCCGTTTTTGCGTGTGCCGTAGCTCAGCGCGACGGCGGGTGGTTGGCCAGCTTGCGCTGCAGGGTGCGCCGGTGGATCCCCAGCGCGCGCGCAGCCTGGCTGATGTTGCCTTCGCACTCGCTCAGCACGCGCTGAATGTGCTCCCACTCGACCCGCTCGAGCGACGGCACCGAGCTCGGCGCCGGCTCCTCCTGCGCCCGCTCGCCGCGCAGGGCCGCCAGGATCTGGTCGGCGTCCGCTGGTTTCGTGAGGTAGTCGACGGCCCCCGCGCGCATGGCCTCGAGCGCAGAGGCGATGCTCCCGAACCCCGTGAGGACCACGACCCGGATCTCCGGGCGCAGCGCGATCAGGTCACGGACCACGTCGATGCCCGAGGTGCTGGGCATGCGCAGGTCTACCACCGCGAGCTGAGGCGGCGAGCTCTGGGCAGCTTCACGCGCGGTGGCGCGGTCTCGCGCGTCGAGGACCCGCAGGCCGCGGCGCTCCATGGCCCGGGAGAGCCGCTCACGAAACACCGGATCGTCGTCGACGAGCAGGATCGTCTCGCTCTGCGCGATCACGTCGCCTCCGACTGCGGGAAGCGCAGTGTGGCGGTGGTTCCGCGTCCCACTTCCGAAGCCAGCTGCACGTCGCCTCCGAGTTGCTCGGCCAGGAGCCGGGCGACGTGGAGCCCGAGCCCCGTGCCCTGACCGGGTTCCTTCGTAGTGTAGAACGGCTCTCCAGCCCGAGCCAGCACGGCGGCAGGCATTCCCGGCCCCTCGTCCCGAACCTGGACCTCGACCCAGCCGTCGACGGCTTGCGCGCGCAGTCGCACCGGCCCCGCGCCCCCCGTCGCGTCGCGTGCGTTCTGCGCGAGCGGCAACAGCGCCTGGAGCAGCTCGCCCCGCGGCGCGAGCACCCCCTCCAAGCCCGGCTCGACCTCCACCGGGGTCTCTCCGAGGGCGTGCTGGAGGGCTGCCGCGATCTCGAGCAGAGGGATCTGCGCGGCCGCGGGGCCCCCTTGGCTGATCGTGCTCGCGCTCATGCGGTCGAGGATCTCGCGGCAGCGGTCGACCTGGGAGCGAATCAAGCGCGCGTCCTCCGCGAGTTCGGTGTGCGCCGCGCGCTCCGCCGCGAGCTCCAACTCCTTGGCCGCCACGGCGATCGTCCCCAGCGGCGTGCCGAGCTCGTGGGCCGCGCCTGCGGCGAGGGTCGTGAGCGACGCCAGGCGCTCGTTGCGCAAGGCGACCTCTCTCGCCTGGGCCAACTGGCGATCGCGCCCGCGCAGCGCGACCGTCACGCGTCCGGTGTAGAACGCGACGAGCGAGGCCACGAGGCTCACCGAGAACCAGGTCCCCGCCTGGTAGAGCGGGAAGCCGATCTCCTCTTGCGACACCCTCAGGGGGACGTGGGCGACGAACAGGAGCCCGTAGCAGGCCGCGGAGAGCCCGACCATGAACGAGGTCCAGCGCAGGCTCAAGGTCACCGCCGCCATGGCGACGTGCACGACGTAGAGGATCGAGAACGGGTTCTTAGGTCCTCCGCTGAGGTAGAGCAGCGCGGTGAGCAGGCAAATGTCGAGGCAGAGCACGCCGGGGACCAGGCTGCCCCACTCCCGCTGGTCCCGCACGGCCCAGGTGAGCGCGAGGTTCGTGACCACCGTGACCCCGATCACGGCGCCGAGCGCCAGGTAGGGCAGCTTGACCTCCAGCGCGAGGGCCACGATCAGCAGGGTCAGGGTCTGGCCGGACACGGCGACCCAACGCAGACGCCACAGCCAGGGCAGGGCTACCTCGGGGCCCAGGGTCGGGAGCGCGCGGCGATCGTCGGTCAGTCTCGGCCGCCTTCCGGCGCGTTGGTGGAGCGGTAGCGTCGCAGCATGCGCGGGACCCCGTCGGGGCGCACCTCGCGGAAGGAGATCGGGAGCGTCGTCCCGTCGGGCCCGGTCACGTGAAAGTGCAGGTGCGGGAGCAGGCTCCGTCCCACGTTTCCGCTGGCCGCGATCACGTCCCCCTGGCGAACTCGCTGCCCGACCGCGACCCGGCTCCCTCCCTGACGCAGGTGCAGGTAGTGTCCAGCCGTCCCGTCGTCGTGGCGCACGACGATCAGGTTGTTGGGCTGCTCGCGCCCACGCGCAGTGTGGTGCTCGACCACCCGCTCGACGACCCCCGCGCGGGCCGCACACACCGGACTCCCGACGGGCATGGCGAAGTCCCAGGAGAACTCGCCCCGCCCCTCGTAGTGGCTCACGACCCCGCGGTTGCCCTGAGCGCAGGTGCGCTCGACCCCCGCCGGCCAGGGCAAGCGGTAGGGCGTGGTCGCGGGGTCGGGGTAGTCGACCTCGGGCCGCGGCCCGCTGAACAGCTCGAGGGCGGCGAGGGCGATCAGCAGCGCCACGGCGAGCAGCCCCGCGCAACCCAGTCGTTGAACCAGCATGCCGCCACTATGCCGAATCGATCGGGCCCTGCGGAAACGAATTACCCGCGGGCTGTCGCCCTCGCCCGCGAGCGCGGAGAATCACGGCATGCGAGCGGGCGAAGGGCATGCGGTGCGGGTCGGAGGCGCGGAGCTGCAGGCGCGGCTGTATCGCCCGGAGGGCCCCCCCCGCGCCGCGGTGGTGATCCTCGGTGCGCTGGCCGCGCCCCAGCGCTACCTGCGCGGCTTCGCCACCCGGCTGGCCGGCGAAGGCTACGGGGTCCTGACCTTCGACTACCCCGGGGTGGGCGACTCGCGCGCCGCGGGCTCGCCGCGCACGAACCTCGACGACTGGGCGGCGGCCTGCCATGAGGCGGCCCGCGCGACGCGCGCGCTCTTTCCCTCCGGTCCCCTGCTCGCGGTGTGCCACAGCATAGGCGGCATGCTCTACGGCTTCGGCGGCGTGCAAGCCGACGGCGCGGTGCTCGTCGCCTCGACCCACGGCGTCCCGCGCCACTATCGCGGCCGCGGCCGCCTGCGGGTCGAGGCCGCCTACCGGGTGCTCCCGCTGCTCGCGCTCCCCCGCGGCTGGCTCCCCGGGTGGCGACTGGCGTTGGGCGCAGAGGTGCCCCGCGACGCAGTCCGCCACTGGGGCCGCTGGGGTCGGCAAGCGCGGTTCAGCACCTGGTCCGGCGCGCCAGGGCGCTTCGCCGAGGTGCGCGCGCCGCTGCTCTCGGTCTCGGTCGAAGACGACGACTACGCCCCGGTCCCCGCGGTGGACGCGCTGGCGCGGCAGTACTCACGAGCCCCCGTCCTGCGCGAGCACGTCGCCGTCGGCACCGGCAAGCCCGTCGGCCACTTCGGCCTGCTCCGCGGGGGCCTCGACGACGTCGCCTGGGGGCGTTGGCTCGCGTGGCTGCGCCGGGTCGAACAGGAGCCTTACGGGGACGGCCCTCGTGAGTCCGTGACGGCCTCTGAGGCGTAGCGCGAGTCGGTCGACGGCCTCGTCCACGATCCCCGCGCGACGGACGGGACGAGGCGCAGCGAGGGCAACCCCGCCAGATCGGTCGGAGTCGCTGCCGCGCAGCGAGTTCCTACCCCAGGCCGAAGAACGCGCGCAGGCCGGTGCGCACTCCGCGGATCCCGGCCTTGACCCGGCGGGTCGGAGAGACCCCGAACAGGGCGGGCACGAACTCGCTGAGCAGGCGGTATTTGTCGCGCGAGTAGGGATACCAGATCGGGTTGTCGCGCAGGTTGAAGCGGTCGACGCTCACGTGCTTGATCCGCGACATGTCGCGGAGCCCCTGCGGCCCGCGCGACTTGCCGAAGCCCGACGCCTTGACCCCACCCCAGGGGACCTCGCCCGCGCCCGAGGGCGCTAGGGAGTCGTTGACGAACACCGAGCCGAAGTGCAGCCCGCGCGCGAGCCGCTCGGCGACGTCCTTCGAGCGCGTCCACACCGAGGCCGTCAACCCATAGGGCGAGTCGTTGGCTCGGCTCAGGGCGTCGTCCGCGTCGCGCACCGGCACGATCGTGACCACCGGGCCGAAGGTCTCCTCGCGCTCGACGTCCATGCTCGGGTCGACCTGGGTGAGCACGGTCGGCGCGTAGTAGTAGCGCGCCTTCTCGCCCTCCCCCGCCTGACCTTGCCCGCCGATCAAGACCTGGGCCCCCTTGGCGGTGGCGTCCTCGACCTGCGCGCTGACCTTCTCGAACTGCAGGCGGTTGACCATGCTCCCCACGTCGACGTCGTAGGCGCTGTCGGGACCCTGGCGCAGCTCGCGCACGCTCTCGACGAAGCGCTCGGTGAAGCGATCGGCGACCGACTCCTGCACGTAGATCCGCTCGACCGAGGCGCACACCTGCCCGCAGTTCGTGAACGCCCCCCAGGTCAGCGACTTGACCGCGCGCTCGAGGTCGGCGTCCGCGAGCACGATCGCCGGGTCCTTGCCGCCGAGCTCCAGGCTCACCGGGATCAAGCGCTCGCCGCAGGCCGCCGCGACCTTGCGCCCGGTGGCGACCGAGCCGGTGAAGCTGACCTTGTTGCAGCCCGCCTCGATCAGCGCCTGCCCGGTGGCGCCGTACCCAGGCAGGCACTGGTAGAGGGCGGGCGGGAGGCCCGCCTCCCGCAGCAGCCGCTCGAACTCGAGCCCGACCAGGGGCGTGAACTCGCTGGGCTTGTTGAGCACCGCGTTCCCCGCGAACAGCGCCGAGAGCCCGATCGACGCCGTGAGGAAGAAGGGGTAGTTCCAGGGGGTGATCACCCCGACCACGCCGTAGGGCTCGTGGTAGAGCGTGCTGCGGGTCGTGCGCAGCAGCCGGTGCGCGACGCGCTCGCTCTGCAGCAAGGTCTCCGCGTTGCGCAGGTAGTAGTCGAGGGCGTCGAGGGTCGGGATCACCTCGGCCACCAGCGCCTCGAAGCGCGGCTTCCCCGTCTCCTCGCTGATCTTGAGCGCCAGCGCGTCGCGGCGCTCGATCATGAGGTCCAGGACCGGGCGCAGCGCGAGCACCCGTCCGGCGACGGGGGTCGCACCCCAGTTGTGCTGCGCCTGGCGCGCCCGGTGAAACGCGCTCTGCACCTGCTCGCGGGTCACGACGGGCACCGACCCGAGCGATTCGCCAGTCGCCGGGTTCACGGCAGGGATGGAGTCGTGGGTGAGTGCCTCGCTCATTCGATCACCTCTCCCCCGGCGCCTTGCTCGCACCGAGTGAGGATCAGGATACCGTCGCCGACCCCCTTCCGAGGCGCTCGCCCCGAACGCGTCTGCGCGCGTGCTAAGATCCGCCCCGTGGAGGGCACCGTGCCGCCCAAGAAGACCGCGAAGAAGAAGACGAAGACCAAGACGAAGACCAAGGCCAAGGTCTCCAAGGCCAAGACCAAGGCCAAGAAGACCAAGTCCAAGGTCTCCAAGACCAAGGCCAAGGTCTCCAAGACCAAGACCAAGGCCAAGGTCTCCAAGACCAAGACCAAGGCCAAGAAGGCCGCCAGCGGCAAGCGTCGCCGCAAGAACGCGACCCCCGAGGCGCTGCGACCCGACTCCGACGGGACCTTCCAGCGCGACCCGCGCAAGCACCCGCACGGGCTGAACCTCGACGGGGTGGCGATCGACCGCGCCTCGATCCAGGCGCGCGCCCAGGCCAAACGAAAGCTCAAGGCCGACATTCCCCTGAGCACTTCGGTGCGCGCGGCCGAGGACGCCCGCCGCAGCGTATGGGCGATCTCGTCGGAGAAGACGACCCTCATGTTCGAGGCGGCGGAGGACCTCGACCGCGAACGCCGCGCGCGCCACGAAGAGGTCCTGGTCGAGGAGAGCACGCCTCCCAGCACCGCCACCCGCAGGAGCGCGCGCGACGCGTTCGGGTTCTTCCGCGCAGAGCTCGCTCGCCCCGAGGCCGAGGACGACCCTCACTCCCTCTGGCGCCTCGCGCACCAGCGGCAGCGGCACGAGCTGCTGGCCGGGATCGACCCCGAGGCGCTCGACACCTTCGAGGAGCGCGTCGGCGCCAAGCTCCCCCCGTCGTTCTACGACTTCTCCCTCGAGTGGGGAGGCGGACAGCTCTACGTGCAGGATCACGCGCAGATCCGGATCCTGCCAGCCACGCGGATCCTCAAGGAGATCACGGGCGCGCTGTGCAACCGCATGGTCCGCCCCCTGCTCCCGATCGTCGACCTGGGCCTCGGCGACTACCTGGCGCTCGACATGTCGCGCAGCAACCGCAGCCGCGAGAACCCGGTCTGGTGGTGGTACGCCGGGGAGCGCGAGAAGAAGATCGCGGACAGCTTCGGCCAGTGGCTGAAGAAGCTCGTCGACGTCGGCGGCGCGCACTACTGGTGGCGCTGACCCCCGAGGAGCTGGCCTTCACCGAGCTCGGCGACCGCCTGCGCGGGCTCGCCCGTCGTCGCTCGAGGGCCGAGCTGCGCCCGGCGGCGGTCCTCGTGCCCCTCTCGTGGCGATCGGGAGACCTGTGGGTCACCCTGATCCGCAGGCCGGGCTCCATGACCTCCCACTCGGGCCAGGTCGCCTGCCCGGGCGGCCGGGTCGACCCCGGGGAGACCTCGCGCGAAGCTGCGCTGAGAGAGACCCACGAGGAGCTCGGGATCCCCGCCCAGAGCGTCGAGGTGCTCGGGCCTCTGCACGACGTCGAGGTCCTCGTGAGCGGCCACGTGGTCACCCCCTGGGTGGCGAGAATCCCTCCGGACCTCGAGCTGGCGCCGAACCCCGACGAGGTCGAGCGCGTGTTCGCCGTGCCCCTCGCCGCGCTCGCGGACCCGGCCCAGGGGAGGTTCCGCCTCGAGGAGCTCAAACACGCAGGAAAGCGCTACCAGGTCCCCTACTGGAACTACGCCGACGAGGTGATCTGGGGCGCGACCGGCCGAATGCTCCTGGACCTGCTCCGAGTATTGGAGCGCGCCCCGACCGCGAGGAGTTGAACCTGTCGGACGGGCTGGGTAGGCTTCGGCCTTGGATCAAACCCACAGAAAAGGGGATCACCATGCGCGCGAGCGTTGGGCTGCTGGTAGTGGCCCTACTTTCTGGGACGGTGGGGTGCATTTCGGACCACACCTTTGGCTGTGCGACGGCGGAGACGCCGGTCGGTGCGGGGAGCGCAGAGGGCGACGTCTACATTCGCCACGGCTGCCCGGACCAGATCATTCAGATCGGCAACCCGGTCAACAAGGGCACGACTCACTGGAACAAGTATCTGGTGGTCTACCGGATCGGTGAAGGCCACAAGATCGTGGGCACCGGCTGGCAAGAGGACCGCTTCGCCAACCTGGCGTACCTGATCGAAGACGGCAACGTCGTCGACGGTGGATACGTCCCCGAGGGCACCGGCAACGCGATCCTGATGTCGTTGCAAGGCGCCATGCACCCCAAGAACCGCGTCGGCTACGGCGGCGACGCTGCCTGGGCTGGCTCCTACGGTCAAGTCGGCCGTGGGTATTAAGGAGCGATCAATGCGATACCTGACGAGTTTCCTGGGGTGCGCGATCCTCGCCCTCTCCAGCATGGGCTGCATTTCCACCACGATGTACGGGACGACCGAGCAGACGGTCCTCTCGCCGGGAGCCGGTGAAGGCGAAGTCATTCGCAAGCACGGCGCGCCGGACAACATCGTCTACCTCGGCGAGCCCTACTACAACCCGACCACGGGTGAGCGTGGCGCGGTCGACAAGTACCTCTACGAGTACCGGATCGGCGGCGGCACGACGCTCCTCGGCTGGCTCTACGCCAGCGACGAGTTCCACAACGTCTGCTACCTGATCGAAGACGGCGTGGTCAAGGGCGGCGGCACCGTGGCCGAAGGCTCGGGCTCGATCATTCTCGGCGCCAACATGGGCGTCGTGCGGACCCCGCTGTTCACCCTCGACCTGCGCTTCGGTGGCTACCTGCACCCGAAGGTCCGCGCGGGCTACGGCGGCGACGGCAACCCCTGGGGCGACGGTCCGGTCCCGGACTGATTTCGCCAACCTGACGAAGCAAGCGACCGCGCGGCCGAGAGGGCGCGCGGTCGTTCGCGTTCCGGAGCGGGGCGCGAGCTCGAGGCCCCCTAGCTTGCGAGGAGCTTGCTCAAGGCCCCCTAGCTTGCGAGGAGCTTGCTCACCGCGCCTGGGCGAGGAGTCGGTCGAGGGACTCGGGGTCGAGCTCGTGCAGGCGCAGCCGACGCAGCACCTCGCGCTGCTCGTGCGATCGAATCAGCGCGCGCAGCGAGGCGTCGAGCTTGGGGTCTTGAGTCAAGGGCTCATGGGTCTCCGGCCGAGCCCCGGCCCAGAACTTGGCCACGGTGCGCCCAAAGAAGATCACGTCCTGGTCCTTGAGCTGGATCGCCTCGCCCCGCGGTCGCTTCTTGAAGTTCACGTAGGTCCCGTTGGACGAGCCCAGGTCTTCGATCGTGACCCCGGACGCGCCCGGCCCGAGGCGCGCGTGGAAGCGCGACACCCCGGCGTCCGCGAGCTTGACCGTGCAGCTCGGGTCCTTACCGACCTTGATCTCATGGCTGAAGCTGAAGGATTGCCCCCAGTTCTCGCCGCTCAGGATTTCCAGGCTGGGCATGGGCGCCTCCGTCTCACGAGCGGACCTGGTTGACGAGGGCCATCAGGCTCGCCCGGTCCAGTTTGGCGAGCCCAAAGCGACGCAAGGCAGCGATTCGACCCGCGTCGTCGAGGGTCGGATCGCGAACGCCGAGGTCCGCCGAGCGAAACAGCGCCTCGAGGTCCCCGCCTTGGCCGAGCGCGGCCGGCGGCTGCGCCGAGCCGCCTGCGGGCGCGAGCGAGGTGGGAGGCAAGGGCGCCGGAGGCGAGGGCGGACCCCCGAAGGGATTGCTCCCATGCTCCGGCGCGCCGAAGGGGTCTGCGCCCTCGCGGTCGGCGAAGCGATCGGTCGGCGGAGTAGGCACGACCGGAGGCGCCCCAAAGGGATCCGCGCCGCCCTCGGAGCCGCCGAAGCTGGGGGCCGGCGGGGGGACCGCGGGCGGCGAGCCCAACGCCGGTGCGGCGCCGAAAGGATCCGCGCCCCCCCCGGGCGGATCCGCGAAGGGGTTCGTCCCCGGGGCAGGCGGAGGCGCGCCGAAGGGATCCGCGCCCCCCGCGGGCGGATCCGCGAAGGGGTTCGCCCCTGGGGAAGGCGGAGGCGCGCCGAAGGGGTCGGCCCCCGTCGCCGGCGCGCCGAACGGATCAGCGGCCCCTGGCGCGCCGAAAGGACTCGGAGCAGCAGGGGGCGCGCCGAACGGGTCTGCGCCACCGGGGGACGCACCGAAGGGGTCCGCGCCGGCCGCGGGCGGAGCGCCGAAGGGATCCGCCCCCGCGGACGGGGCGCCGAAGGGGTCCGCGCCAGCAGGGGGAGCGCCGAAGGGGTCGGCCCCCGGGGAGGGAGCCCCGAAGGGATCCGCGCCGGCGGCAGGTGGGGCGCCGAAGGGGTCGGCGCCTGCGGCCGGAGCCCCAAAGGGGTCGGCGCCTGGAGCGGAGGGCGGGACGGGGCCGCTGCCTCGCGCGCCGAAGGGGTCCGCGCTGGGAGGCCCGCCGAAGGGATTCGCCGAAGGCGCCGCGCCTGGTGCGAAGGGGTTCGGCGCGGGGTCGGCGAAAGGGTTCGCAGGGGCGGCGCTGGGCTTGGGGTCGCCGTAGTCGATGTCGAAGTCGAACGGATCGTTTTCGCCAGCCATGTGCTCAGCGTCCTTGCGGGCTGAAGATTCTGTCAGCAGCGGGGTTAGGGCAAGTGCCCCGAGGGGGGTCTGCGGTGACTGCGTTGAGACTAGCAGGTAGGGAATTGGGGCGCAACGTGCGGGCTTGGCGATCTAAGCTTCTCCAAGCGCTAAGGTTAGGGCGTCCCCTGGGGATTTGACAAGGCACCCCCACCGTGGTAGCGTTCGGGCCTCTATACGCCTGGGAATTAAGAACTTACCACTCTCGAGGTTCCATGAGGGACGAGACGCCAGACGGCGGGTCGACGACGACGAACATTCGGCTCGGGCCGGACGATGTTCAGTACTTCAACCGTCAGATCGCTCAAATGGCGCGGCTCAACATGCCGTTCTCCAAGGGCCTCGAGATCCTGGCGCGCGACGTCACCGACACGAACTTCCGCACCTTGCTCGAGATGGTCCAGCAGGACCTCGACGAAGGTCGTCCCCTGGAGACGGCGCTGGCGCGGCACCCGGAGACCTTCACCCACATGATGCTCGAGGTGATCCGCGCGGGTGAGAGCAGCGGAAACCTCGCGCTGATCCTCGAGGAGCTCAACGCGCACACCGAGGCGATGAAGAACGTGCGCAACAAGATCGTGGAGGCGATCATTTACCCCTCCGTGATCTGCGCGCTCGTGCTGGGCTTCGTCATGTTCTTCATGCTCATGGTCGTGCCTCAGTTCGAGGGGATCATTCTCGAGCGCGGGAGCTTCGACGATCGCGACCCCAGGACGGCCGCGCGCCTCAAGGAGCTGCAGCTCGACGACCCGCAGCTCTCGCCGCGGGAGCGCATGCACCTGCTCGCGCTCGAAGACCAGGTGTTCGCGACGCGCTACGTGATCAAGTTCAGCCGCCTGCTGCGCGAGCCGGCCTGCTTCGTCGTCTTCGTCGCCTTCTTCGGCGTCGCGATCGCGCTCACGGTTCGCAAGCTGATTCGAATGGGCAGCGAATACGACGACATGCTGTTCAGGCTCCCGCTGTTTGGTGGGCTGTTCGAGGCGGCCGCGCTGATGAAGGTCACGCGCACGATGCGCGACCTCCTGGCGAACGGCGTGTCCATGGTCGAGAGCTTGCGTCTGGTCTCCAACACGGTGGGCAAGAACCGGATCCAGGCGAAGCTCACCTCGCTGCGCGAGGCCGTCGAGGAGGGCGGCAGCTTCGCCCGCAACCTCGAGGGCGGCGGGGTGTTCCCCGAGAGCATGGTGTGGAAGCTCCAGCTCGCGGAGGAGAAGGGCATGCTCGAGGAGGCTCTGCAGGAGCTCTCCACGGAGTTCGAGATCGCGGTGGCGCGGAAGACGACCGTGATCACGAACTTCGCGACCCCGGTCATGCTCGCCGGGACGGGCGCGATCGTGTTCGTGCTGTTCGCGGCCTGCTTCCTCCCGCTCCTCAACTTCAGCGCGGTGTAGCGCCGTGCGCGGGAACGAGCTCTCGAACGCCACCCTGGAGGATATCTCCGCGCACCTCGACCGCATGGTCGCGGGGCGCGAGTTCCGCGTGTCGGAGGTGTGCGACGTTCTGCTCAAGAAGGCGGTGCTCGCCAAGACGAGCGACATTCACCTCGAGCCCACCAAGCGCGGAACTCGGGTCCGCTACCGGATCGACGGCGTCCTGCGCGACGCGGCGCTCTTGCCTTCGACCCTGCACGATCAGCTCGTCAGCCGGATCAAGGTGCTCTCGGACCTCTTGACCCACCGCCGGGACATCGTCCAGGAGGGGCGGATCTCGATCGTGGTCGGCGACCACGCCACGGACCTCCGCGTCTCGATCGTGCCCACCGTGGGCGGCGAGAAGGCCGTGATCCGCGTGTTCTCCATGCACGACGCGGTCTTCAGCCTGAGCGAAGTCGGCTACTCGGACGACATGCAGCGCCGGCTCAAGGCCGTGCTCTTCGACCTCGAGGGGCTGTTCCTGCTCACCGGGCCCTCGGGCTCGGGCAAGACGACGACCCTCTACAGCATTCTCAACGAGATCCAACGCGAGATGGAAGACTTCGCCTCGATCACCACGATCGAGGACCCGGTGGAATACGAGTTCGGGACCTTCTCGCAGATGCAGGTGAACCGGCAGGTCGACTTCGACTTCGCCGCCGGGCTCAAGGCCGCGCTGCGCCAGGACCCCGAGGTGATCATGGTCGGCGAGATCCGCGACGTGGAGACCGGCGAGGTCGCGCTGCGCGCCGGACTCACCGGGCACATGGTGCTCTCGACCCTGCACTCTGGCTCCGCCCCGGAGACGGTGACCCGCCTGATCAACATGGGCCTCGAGCCCTTCGTCGTGGCCTCGGCGCTGACCGGCACGATCGCCCAGCGCCTGGTGCGACGCCTGTGCCCCGAGTGCGTCGAGCCGCACGAGCTCGACCCCATGAAGCTCGAGTTGATCCAGCGCCTGAGTCACCTCGACGCGGACGCGCCCCCGCCCGAGTTCTTCCGCGGCAAGGGCTGCGAGGCTTGCGGCTTCAGCGGGTTCTCCGGTCGCCTGCCGATCGCGGAGTTCCTCAGCGTCGACGAAGACCTCCGCGGCCTGATCCTCGACAAGGCGCGCACCGGCACGATCCGGCGCCACCTGCTGAGCAAGGGCTGGAAGAGCCTGTTCGACGACGGCCTGCAGAAGGCGCAAGGCAAGCTCACGACCTTCGAAGAGGTCATGCGCCGGGTCAGCCTGCGGGAGGTCCTGTGAGCAGGCTGCGCAGACGTCGCGGAATCGCGATGGCGGACTTCATCGCCGGGTCCTTGATCTTCTCGGCCACCCTCGGCGTGTTCGTGGGCTTCACCCAGCTCAAGTTCGACACGCTGCAAATGGCCGAAGACCTCTCCCTGGGGACGGCCGCGCTCGAGGCCGAGGTCGACCGCCTGCGCGAGCTCGACGGGATCGAGGCGCCCCAGGGCGCCCCCGACCTCCAGGGGTTTCGCCCGCTCTCCGAGTTCCCCGTCGACGCGCTCTACGAAGGGCGCGGACGGGTCTCAGCCCGCGCGCTGCGGGTCGAAGGAGGCTCGGCGTATCAGCTGTATGAGGTCCGGGTCGAGGTCAGCTGGCGCAGCGGCCCCGAAGACCGCGACCGGGTCGCCTCGTCCCTCGTGCTGCCGCTCCGGCCGGGAGGGCCACGGTGAGGCACGCGCGCACCAACTGCCGAGGGTTCACCCTCGCCGAACTCCTGGTCTACATCTCGCTGGTCTCCGCGGGGATCCTGCTGATCGGCGGAGTCGAGCTCTTCGCCCAGCGCAGCCTGCACATGCAGCAGAGCCTGATCGAGGTCGAGCTGCAGACGGTGAAGTTCGGCGGGCTCCTGCGCCAGGACGTCGAGGCTGCGCGCTCGATCCGGGGCGGCGGGGAGGAGCTCCAGCTCGTGACCCTCGCGGGCGAGCGGGTGCGCTACCGTCCGGGCGAGCGCGCCACGCTCGACGCGGCCGGCGAGGTGATCCGCGTCGACGAGGCCCCGGAGGTCAAGGCCTGCACCTTCACGGTCGCGCGCCTGCCGAGCGGTCGCGCGCGGGTCGACGCGACCCTCGAGTTCGAGCTTCGCTTCGACGGGGAGCTGCGCACCCGCACCCGCACCCGCACCGCGCTGAGCCGCCTGGCGGTGACCGAATGAGCCTGCGCTTGCCGCTCCGCCGCCGCCGCGGCATGGGCTACACCGTGATCGTCATGGGGAGCTCGATCTTGATCCTCGCCACGGCGAGCGTGCTCCTCCGCGCCAGCGGCCACGCCTTCTCCTTGACCGCCATGGACGCGCGCCGCACCCAGGGTCGCGAAGCAGCGTTCTCGGGGCTGCGCTGGGCGCAAGCTCACGCGGACCGCAGCGGACCCGAGCCGGCCAGCGTCGAGCTCTCGCTCAACGGCGCGCAGGTGGCGGTGCGCTGCGAGCGCGACGGCCAGGTGCTCGAAGTCGTCAGCGAGACGGTCGGGATCGAGCTGACCTACGTGCTGACCGCGCGCCTCGTGCCCGACCCCGCGGGCCGCTATCAACCCGCCGGCTTCGCGCTCGAGAGTCGCGCGACCTCCGCCCGCGACGCGAGCGGCGAACCGCCTCGCTGAGCCGTCGCGGACTACAGCCGCTTCGACGAGCTCGTGCCGAACCGACCGGCGTAAGTCGAGACCAGAGCTTCTCCACTTATCCACGCCCCCAAAAACAGCGGGCGCGCGAGGAAGGTCTACGGTGGCCGAAGCCTCCCCCCTGCCTATCATGGAGGCGTCCTCGCCCCCAACCCCAGGAGCACCTATGAGCCACGTCGCCTACGCGCGCAAGTACCGGCCGCGCAGCTTCGACGACGTGGTGGGGCAAGCCGCGATCGCCGAGGCGCTGCGCAACCAGGTCGCGCGCGAGCGCACCGCTCCCGCCTACCTCTTCAGCGGGACCCACGGCGTGGGCAAGACCTCCATGGCGCGGATCTTCGCCAAGGCGCTCAACTGCGCCCACGCCAAGGAGGGCCGCCCCTGCCTCGAGTGCGACGTGTGCCTCTCGATCGACCGCGGCGAAGCCCTGGACGTGATCGAGATCGACGCCGCCAGCAACCGCGGCGTGGACGACGCGGAGCGGATCCGCCAGAACACGCGCTACCGCCCGCAGGGCTCGCGCTTCAAGGTCTACATCCTCGACGAGGTCCACCAGCTCAGCCGCGTCGCCTTCGACGCGCTGCTCAAGACCTTCGAAGAGGCCCCCGAGCACGTGCGCTTCGTGCTCGCGACGACCGAGCTGCACAAGGTCCCGACCACGATCCGCTCGCGCGCGCAGGTGTTCAACTTCCGCCAGAGCACGCGCGAAGACCTCGAGGCGCGCCTGAGCCAGATCGCCACTCAGGAGGGCCTGAAGATCACGCCCGCCGCGATCGCGCTCGTCGCGCGCCGCGCGCGCGGCTCCATGCGGGACGCGCAGAAGCTGCTCGATCAAGTCGTGACCCTCGGCGAGGGCGGGGGCGAGATCGACGCCCCCCAGGTCGCCGAGCTCCTCGGCGCGCTCACCGGCGACTCGGTCGAGGCGGTCCTCGGCGCGATCGTCGGCGGCGACGCGGGCGCCCTGCTCGAGACCCTCGACGGCTACCTCAGCCAGGGCGGCCGGGTGACCACCTTCCTCGAGGAGCTGCAAGACGCGCTGCGCGCCGTGCTCTACCTCCAGACCTGCGGCAGCGCCTCGAGCCTCGTGGCCGAAGCCGGGCACTCCCCCGCGGCGCTCTCGCCGGTGGCGGAGCGGCTCTCCCTCGAAGGGCTCCTGTTCTGCCTGCAGCTGCTCGAGGAGACCAGCCAACGCCTGCGCCTCGCGCGCGAGCCGCGGGTGGTGCTCGAGGTGACCCTCGCGCGCCTGGCCCGCGCCAGCGAGCTCCGCCCGATCGGCGAGCTCCTGGCGCGGCTCGAGCGCCTCGAGGAGAGCCTGGGCGGCTCGGCCGGCGCGCGAGGCCCCGCCGCTCCAGCGCCTCCTCCGGGGACCC
>JAGQRJ010000787.1 GCA_020425635.1 Planctomycetota bacterium
CAGAGCTCCGCGAAGCCCAGCCGCAGGGAGACCCCCGCGTTTCCCCAGAAGCGCACCCCGAGCGAGGTCTCGGCCGCCGCGCGCAACGCCGCGGGCAGCGTGCGCGGCGCGCCGGTCACGGCGCCCTCCGCGCCTCGATCCAGTGAGCGAGCGCTCCGAGGGTCTGCAGGTCCACCAGCACGCGGTCGGGGATCTCGAGCCCGTAGGCGTCTTCGGCCGCGGTGATCACCTCGAGCGCGCGCCCGGAGTCGACCCCGAAGTCGATCATGCGAGACGTCGGGAGGATCCGCTCGGACTGGGCGCCGGTGAGCGCCGCCACCTGATCGCGAAGAAAGAAGAACACCGCGTTGGACTCGTCCGTCACGAATCCAGCTTGCCCCCCCGCCCCCACCAGGGCAAGTGGGTGACGCGGCGCGATTCAGCCCCGCCTACGGCACCAGGAGCTCCTCCTCGCTGCGGTCGGCGACGCCCGCGAAGCGGGGCTCGGGGATTCGGCAGGGGCCGCGCCAGCTGTCGATCCGGGTCGCGATCAAGCCCGCGACGCCGTGCTCCTCCTCGACGCGGCCCTGGATCACGACCGGGCGCGGGGCGTGCAGGTCCCAGGCGCCGTGGGCGTAGACCCGAGGGAACACGGTGACCTCGATCAGGCCGCTGGTGTCCTCGAGGGTCACGAACTCCATGGGGGACTGACGCTTGGTCTGCACGAGCTTGGCGGTCACCAGCCAGCCGCACACCCGCACCCGGCGACCGACGTGTCGCTCGACCTCGGCCGCGGGGACGACGTCGAGGGCCTCGATCCCTGGAGACCACAGGGCGAGGGGGTGACAGGTGATCGGGATCCCGTAGGCGAGCAGCTCGTGCTCGAGTCGCAGCTCCGGGCCGAGGTCCTCCACGGCGGGGGGGGTGGGGTCGTCGGGGAGGGGGGCGTCGTGGAACAGGCTCCCGGCGGGGCCGCGGGCGCCGAGCAGCCGGATCCTCCAGTGCAGCTGCGCGCGGTTGCGGGCCTCGGGCAACGCGTCGAGGGCGCCGGCGCGGGCGAGGGTCGTGAGCTCGTCGCGGTTGAGCTCGGGGACGCGCCCCACGAGGTCGGCGAAGCTCACGAAGGGGCCGTGCGCGTCGCGCGCGGCGATCAGCGCCGCCCCCGCGCACGCCCGCAGCCCGCGTAGCTGCGCGAGCCCGACCCGCAGGCGTCGGTCCTGGCCGCGCCAAGCCCACTCGCTCGCGTTGACGCAGGCCAGCTCGGGGGTGATCCCCAGGCGGCGAGCCTCGCCGAGGTAGCCGAGGGTCGAGTAGTAGCCGCCGCCGTTGGAGATCACCGCGGCGAAGAACTCGGCCGGGTAGCGATCGCGCAGCCAGCAGCACTTGAAGGAGACGAGGGCGTAGCTCGCGCTGTGGGCCTTGCAGAAGGAGTAACCCGCGAAGGACTCGAGCATGCGCCACAGCTGCTCCTCGAGGGCGGGCCCGACCCCGCGCTCGCGCACCCCGCCGCGGAAGCGCGCCTCCATGTCGGCGAGGCGGTAGTCGTGGGCCTTCTTGGCGAGCACCTTGCGCAGGCGATCGGCCTCGTGGGGCGAGAAGCCCGCGAGCTCGATCGCGATCCGCGCGACGTCTTCCTGGTAGGCCATGAGCCCGAAGGTCCCCTGCAGCAAGCGCTCGAGCTCGGGGTGCACCGGCTCCCAGGGCACGCCGTGGAGGCGGTCGAGGTAGGTGCGAATGAACTCGTTGGCCGCGGGGCGAATGATCGAGGAGTGGATCACCAGGCGCTCGAAGTCGCCGCAGCCGCTGCGGCGCTGGAGCTGGCGCATGGCGGGCGACTCGACGTAGAAGCAGCCCATGCTCTCGCCGCGGGCGAGCATGGCTTGGCAGCGCGGATCGGAGGCCGCGTCGAGGTCCGCGTAGTCGGGCACGGCGTGCCCGCGGGCGCGCGCGCGACCGAGGGCGTCGCGGATCACCGCCAGCGAGCGGTTGCCGAGGAGGTCGATCTTGACCAGCCCCGCGTCCTCGGTCCCGTCCTTCTCCCACTGCAGGATCGGGACCCCCTTGGGCGCGGGCTGCACCGGGACGTGGTCGCTCAGCGGGCCGGGGGTGATCACCACCCCGCCGGGGTGCACCGAGAGGTGACGCGGGAACCCGCTGACCTCCCCGGCCAGGCGCAGCACGCTGTCCCAGGGGGGCCCGAGGTCGTCGAGCTCGCGGCGCGGCGCGCGGAAGGTCGTCGCCCAGCCCTCGCTCCAGCCGCCGAGGCGCCCGGTGACCCGCGAGATCTCGCGGTCCGGGAGCCCGAAGCTGCGCGCGACCTCGCGGAACGCGGCCCGCGGGCGGAGGTAGACGTGGTTGGCGACCATGGCCGCGCGGTCGCCGTAGCGCTCGAGCACGCGCTGGATCACCGCGTCGCGCTCGTCCCAGGGGAAGTCGATGTCGATGTCCGGCGGCTGCTCGCGGCCGGCGTTCAAGAAGCGCTCGAAGAACAGGTCGTGGCGCACCGGGTCGACGTGGGTGATCCCCAGGGCATAGGCGATCAGGCTCGCGGCCGCCGAGCCGCGCCCGCAGGTCAGCGCGTGACCCACGACGATCTCGCGCACGATCAAGAAGTAGTCGGCGAAGCCCTTGGCCGTGACCAGCTCGAGCTCGTGGTTCAGCCGTCGCTCGACGCGCAGCGGGATCCCTCCGTAGCGCTTGCGCGCCCCGGCGAAGGCCAGCTCGCGCAGGATCGCCGCGGCCGGGCGCGGGTCGTCGCCGCCCCAGCGCGGGAAGGTCAGCACGCCGTAGCCCCAGGCGGCGGCGTCGAAGCGCGCGGCCTCGGCCAGCGCCCCCGCCTCGGCCAGCGCCCGCTCGCCCTCGGCCCCCCAGAAGGCCGCCGCCATGGCCGCGTCGTCGCGCAGCCAGCCGTCGGCGTCGTGGTCCTCGGGGCCGAGCCGTCCCACGGTGCGCTTGAGCGCGATCGCGCGCAGCACCCGCTGGCGCTCGGCGTCGTGGGGCGAGGCGTAGCACACCGCGCCGCTGGCCACGCAGGGCAGGTCGAGGGCCGCGGCCGCGGCCTCGAGCTGCGGGGAGCGCTGCCGGCGGAGCTCGGCGTAGAGCCCGGCGGCGCCGCGCTCGCGCAGCCCCGCCAGCAGGTCGGCGTCGGCCACGAGGATCGCGAGCTCCGTCGGGGTCTCGCGCAGGGCGCCCACGAGGTCGAAGTCGGGCCCCGCCCGGTGTCGCGCGCTGAGCACCCGACAGAGCGCGGCGTAGGCGCCGTGACTCCGCGGCAAGAGCACGGCCTCGCCCCCGCCGCCGTCGAGCAGCGCGCCGACGATCGGGGTCAGCCCGTGAAACGCGCAGGCCTGCAGGTAGGCCGGCATGCCGTAGACCCCGTTGCGGTCGGTGAGCGCGAAGCCCGGCTGCCCGCAGGCGAGCACCCGCTGACAGAGCGCCTCGATCGAGCTCGCCCCTTCGAGGAACGAGAACGCGGACCGAACGTGGAGGTGCGTGAATGCAGCCATGCGACCCAACAAAACCCGAACACACGCTAGTGCCTGGGCGCGGCGATGGCAAACCCAGAGGAACTCCTGACCTGCAGCGCCTTTATGGCGTCGCGGCCGAGGGCCAGGGGTACACGCAGCGCGCCCGCAGGACGGTGTCCAGCGGGCGCGCGCGGTGTTGCTTCGACGACCCTACGCCTGGGGCGAGGCGAAGTCGAAGGTGGTGGGCAGCTTGCCGCCGGAGAGCCACTCCCAGTCGATCTTGCGGTAGGCGAAGCCGAGCTGGTCCATGTGGGGCGGGGTGGTCTCGTCGCGCTCGCTGGGGGTCGGAATGTGCGGACGGGCGAGGATCAAGCGGCAGTCGGTGAGCGTGATCTTGAAGTAGATCTCGGTCGCGCCCTCACCCGGCTTGTCGCGCTCGAACTCGATCTCGACCGAGTTGATCTTCTTCTTCTTGGCGAGGGCCTCGTAGAGCTTGGGGCTGGCCTTGTCGAGCTCCTTGAGCACGGTGCAGGCGCCGTGGAGGGGCTCGCCGCGGCCCTTGGCCTCGCGCATGTCGAAGGGGTACTCCATGAGGTGGCTGAAGCCGCGGATCTCCGACCAGTCGTCGCGCTCGAGCGACGAACCGGGCATATCGGCGATCTTCATGAACACTTTCATTCCAGACATGTGAC
>JAGQRJ010000120.1 GCA_020425635.1 Planctomycetota bacterium
GCCGCGGCGAGCACCGCCACCGAGCCTCCCAGGGAGTGGCCCACGATCCCCAGGCGGCCTGCGTCGATCGCCCCGCCCAGGGCGCTCTGGGCGTCTCGAGCCTCGGCCAGGAGCAGCTCGGTGAGGGCCGCGAGGTGCTCGTCCCAGTCGTCGGCGTCGAGGTCCTCGTTGTCCTCCCACTCGAAGGTCGCCGCGGCGTAGCCCGCCTGGACCAGGCGGCGGCGAAGCAGGGTGTAGTCCTCGGCCTGGCAGGCAAGCCCGGGCACGACCACCACCGTGGGGAAGCCCGCGGCCGGGGCCTGGGTCTTGGGCAGGTCGACGTCGAAGCGCGCCGGACGGAGGCCGTCCTCGCTCAGGCGGAAGTGCCGCGCGTTGGCGGTGGACGGCAGGGCCTCGAGGGTCTGCGCGAGGGCGCCCGAGGCGACGAGCGCGAGGAACAGGAGAACGGCGCGAGTGCTCATGGCCAGGGCCCTGGCAGACCGTGTGCCCGAGACGCCTCGAGGCCGCAGCGAGGGTTAGCGTCACCCGGTCGCCGAGCCGTCCCACTTCGGTCCCCACCTCGCGAGACGCTTTCCGAAAGCCGGGAGGTCAGTCGCCCTCGCAGGGCATTTCTTGCCCCTCTTCCGTGGACTCGGCTATCGTCGCGGGCATGGACGCAGACGCCCCCGCCTCTCCCTCCGCCGACCCGCGTCCCCTCGAGCGCGAGCGACCGGCGGGTTGGCAAAAGCTCTTGCCGCTCGCAGTGTTAGGCGTCGGCGCGGCCCTGGCGTGGGTCCTGCTCGCGACGTCCCCTGCGCCGGAGCGTCGCCCCGAGCCACCGCGGAAGGTCGAGGTCGAGGTCACGGCGGTGACCTCGACCCTGCACCAGGTCGTGCTCGAGAGCCAGGGCACCGTGCGCGCGCGCATGGCTGGGCCCGTCGCGACCCAGGTGGCGGGGCAGGTCCTGGAGGTCGCCGAGGGCTTCACCGACGGCGCGTTGGTCGAGGCCGGGGCGCTCCTGGTGCGGCTCGACCCGGGAGACTACGCGCTCGCGGTCGAGGAGCTCGAGCAGCAGCTCGCGGTCGCGGACGGGGAGCTGGCCGAGGTCGCGGTCCAGGCCGCGAACCTCGACGGCCGCCAGCGCCTGGCGGCCGAGCGCACGACGCTGCGCGAGGCGCAGCTCGAGCGCGTGCTCGGCCAGCGCGATCAAGGGGTCGCCACCGAAGACGACCTGCTCGCGGCGCAGGTCGCGGAGCTCGCCGCGCGCGAGGCCAAGCTCGACCTCGAAGACCAGCGCCGAGCGCTGCTGGCGCGGCAGGCCACCCTGCGCGGAGCGCGCGAGGTGACCGCCCGACGCTTGGCGCGCGCGCGGCTCGACCTCACCCGAACCGAGGTCCGCGCGCCCTACCGAGCCCGCGTGGTGCGCCGCGCCGTGGCGGTCGGGGAGTTCGTCGCCCGGGGCGCGACCGTCGGAGAGCTCTACGCCGTTGGCGCGCTCGAGGTCCGTTTGCCGCTCACCGCGCAGCAGCTGCGCTACCTCGAGCTCCCGTCGGCCGGAGCGGGCGGGTCGAAGGTCCGCTTCTCGGCGCAGGTCGGCGAGACCCGGCACACCTGGACCGGGGTCGTGATCGGAGCAGAGGGCCGCGTCGACGTGAGCAGCCGTCAGCTGGCGGTGATCGCGAGGGTCGAGGAGGACCCCAGCGGCGACGCGCCCCCGCTGCGCCCGGGGAGCTTCGTGAGCGCCGAGCTCGAGGGCCGCGTGCTGCGCGGCGTCTACGTGATCCCCCGCTCCGCGGCGCTGGGGGGGGCGGAGGTCTTGATCGCCGACGCCCAGGAGGGCGTCGTGCGGCGACGCCCGGTGAACGTGGTCCGCAAGGCGGTGGAGGCCCTCGTGGTCGACGCCGGCCTCGAAGACGGGGAGCTGCTCTGCGTCACGCCGCTGGTGTTCGCGGGGGATTCGCTGCCGGTCTCGATCCACCCGGCGCAAACGCCGACCGACGAGGCCCAGCGGTGATCGCCTGGTTCGCCCGCAACGGCGTCGCCGCGAACCTGCTCATGTGCGCGATCGTAGGCGCCGGCCTGTGGTCGCTGAACAGCAGGCTGATCCTCGAGGTGTTCCCCGAGTTCGAGTCCGACGTGATCCAGATCGACCTCAGCTATCGCGGCGGGACGCCGACCGAGATCGAGGAGGGCATGCTGGTCAAGGTCGAGGAGGCGATCCAGGACCTGGAGGGGATCGAAGAGCTGCGCTCGAGCGCCGGCGAGGGCAGCGGGCGCGTGGAGGTCGAGGTCGAGAGCCGCTACGACCCACGGGTCCTGCTCGACGACGTGAAGAACCGCGTCGACGCGATCGCGACCTTCCCGGCCGAGGCCGAGCGCCCGGTCTACGGGGTGGCCAAGCGTCGGCGGGAGGTGATCGCGGTCGTCGTCGCCGGCGACGTCGACGAGGACGTGCTGCGCGGGCTGGGCGAGCGCGTGCGCGACGACCTGACCGCGCTGCCCGGGGTGTCCCAGGTGGAGCTGGTCGAGGTGCGCCCCTACGAGATCTCGGTCGAGCTCTCGCGCGAGCAGCTGCGCCGGCATGGGCTGACCTTCACGGAGGTCGCCGAGGCGGTGCGCCGCTCGTCCTTGGACCTCCCTGCCGGGACGCTCAAGACCTCCGGGGGAGAGGTCCGCCTGCGCACCGTCGGCCAGGGATACGTGGGCGACGACTTCCGCTCGCTGGTGGTGATCAAGCGCCCGGACGGGACCCGCGTGACCCTCGGCGACCTGGCGCAGGTCAACGACGGCTTCGAAGAAGAGCCCGTGGAGGCGCGCTTCAACGGCGAGCCCTGCGTCATGCTCGAGGTCTACCGGGTCGGCGAGCAGAACGCGATCGACGTCGCCGACAAGGTCAAGGCGTACATCGCGCGCGCCGGCGCGAGCATGCCCCCGGGCGTCGAGCTCAGCTACTGGCGCGACCGCTCGAGCATCATCAAGAAGCGGCTCTGGACCCTGATCGGCAACGCGCTCCAGGGCGGCTTCCTCGTGCTCTTGATCCTCGGGTTCACCCTCCGCCCGACCGTGGCCGCCTGGGTGTGCGTCGGGATCCCGATCAGCTTCCTCGGCGCGCTGGCGGTGCTCCCCTTCCTCGGGGTCACGATCAACATCATGAGCTTGTTCGCGTTCATTCTCGTGCTGGGGATCGTGGTCGACGACGCGATCGTGACGGGGGAGAACATCTACACCCACCTCCGCGCAGGCGAAGCCCCGGAGACGGCCGCGATCACGGGGACCCAGGAGGTCGTGCTGCCGGTCGTGTTCGGGGCGCTGACCACCATGGTCGCCTTCCTCCCGATCATGTTCCTCGGCGGGCGCCGCGGCCCCGTGTTCGCGCAGATCCCCCTGATCGTGATCCCGGTGCTCGCGTTCTCGCTGCTCGAGTCGAAGCTCGTGCTCCCCGCGCACCTGCGCCACGTGAAGATCAAGAGCGGCCACGGTCGCCTGGTGCGGCTCCAGCAGCGCCTGGCCAACGCCGTCGAGGGCTTCGCGCTCAACACCTACCGCCCGGTGCTGACCTGGGCGCTCGAGCGACGCGAGCTGACCGCCGCGATCGCCGCCGCGACCGTGCTGATCGCGGCGACCGCGGTCTACGCCGGGCACGTGCGCTTCATCTTCTTCCCCCGCGTGCAGAGCGAGGTCGCGCGCGGCTCGCTGACCATGCCCGAGGGCACCCCTTTCGAGGTCACGCGCGAGCTGGTCCGACGCATGGCGGCGGCCGCCGAGCGCCTGCGCTCGCGACACGTCGACCCCGAGAGCGGGGAGAGCGTGATCCAAAACGTGCTCGCGACCTCAGGCTCGGCAGGGGGAGCTCGCGGCCAGTCCAACGTCGGCCGGGTCATGTTCGAGATCGTCTCGCCCGAAGACCGCAGCTCGACGGTCACCAGCGGCGACCTGGTCAAGGAGTGGCGCGAAGAGATCGGGCCCCTGCCTGGCGCGAAGGAGGTCAGCTTCCGCGCCGAGATCGGGCGCAGCTCGAACCCGATCGAGGTCCGCCTCGCCGGGCACGACCTCGAGGCGCTGCGCCGGGTCTCGGAGCGGCTCAAGGCCAAGCTCGCGAACTACCCTGGGGTGTTCGACATCACCGACAGCTTCGACGCGGGCAAGCTCGAGGTCCGCATGAAGCTCAAGCCCGAGGCGGAGACCCTCGACCTCGACCTCCAGAGCCTCGCGCGCCAGGTGCGCGAGGGCTTCTTCGGCGCCGAGGCCCAGCGGATTCAGCGCGGCCGCGACGACCTGCGGGTCATGGTGCGCTACGCCGGCGACGAGCGCACGTCCCTCGGCTACCTCGAAGACATGCGTGTGCGCACGGCGGGCGGGGTCGAGGTCCCGTTCTCGGAGGTGGCCGCGGTCGAGCTCGGACGAGGGTTCTCCACGATCCAACGGATCGATCGCCGGCGCACGGTCAACGTGATCGCCGACGTCAACAAGGAGACCGCCGACGTCACCGCGATCTACGCCGACCTGCAGCGCGTGGTCGACGAGCTGTTGGAGGACGAGCCCACGGTGAGCGCCGCCCTCGCGGGCGAGGCCGAGGAGCAGCGCGACTCCTTCGGCGGGCTGGAGTCGGGGCTGGTGCTCGTGCTCGCCGTGATCTACGGCCTGCTCGCGATCGCCTTCCGCTCCTACACCCAGCCCCTGGCGGTCATGTGCGTGATCCCCACGGGCTGGGTCGGCGCGCTCCTGGGACATATCGCGCTGGGCATGACCCTGAGCATCTTCAGCCTCATGGGCATGCTCGCCCTGACCGGGGTCGTGGTGAACGACAGCTTGGTCATGGTCAACTTCATCAACCGCCGCACCGCGGAGGGCATGTCCTTGTTCGAGGCCGCCCAGGTCTCGGGCGTCGCGCGCTTCCGCCCGATCCTGCTCACCTCGCTGACCACCGTCGCCGGCCTGGTGCCCCTGATCTTCTTCGAGCGCAGCACCCAGGCGCAGTTCCTGATCCCCATGGCCGTGTCCCTCGCCGCGGGCGTCCTGTTCGCGACCGTGGTGACCCTGATCGTGCTCCCCGTCGCGGTGCTCCTCCTGCGCGACGCCCGGCGCGCCGTGCGCGGGCTGCTGGGCTAGGCCGCAAATCTCACCACGAAGGGGTGAGTTTGCGGGGTAGCCGCCCCCCGCTACTCGGGGACCTCGCAGCTCGCCTCGGCGACGACCTCGGGGGTCTTGTCGGCCTTGGCGTAGTAGGCGCGGAACTCGCGCACCTCGGCCGTGTCGTACTCGAAGAGCTCGGCCGCGTAGCGCGCCCCGAGGGTCTGGTAGAGCAGGGTCGCCTCGATCGTGAGCGGGCCCGCGGCGTCGCCGAGCGGGGCCACGAACCGGACCTGGTCCCCGCCGGCGGCGTGGTCGGGGTCGTCGCCCACGCCCTGGGGCAGGATCGCCTGGGCGTCGGGGTGGTCGGACGTCCAGCCCTGGGGCAGGAGCCGGTTGTCCTTGATGTACGTCGCCCCGCGGGTCAGGAGGTAGGTCGGGTCGCCGGCCGGGTCGCCCATGACCGCCTCGTAGACGAGGGGAGCGTCCGCCGTGCGCAGCGCGGACTGGTGCGCGTGCACCGGGCCCCCCACGAGCTCGGCCGGCAGCGGCTTGCCGTCGGAGCCCAGCAGCCGACCCTCGGCGTCGTGTTCGCCGACGGCGTAGAGGACCTTGCCCGCCGCGTCCTTGACCCGCACCCGCAGCCAGGCGCGGCGGGTCGGGTGGGCGGTGGGGAACTTGTGGCCGGTCAGGTTCTTCAAGGCGAGGGTCGCGATCAGCTCGCCGTCCTCGCGCACGGCCGAGCTCACCTGGAGCGTGGCCGAGTGCTCGCGCAGGTTCTCGCGCGCGAGGTCGATCGCGACCTGGAACTCCTCGGGGGAGGCCTGCGGGTTCAGGCTCTCCTGGTTGTCGCGCAGGATCGAGAGCACGAGCGTGTTCGCGCCGCGGAACACGTGCCGCCCCACCGGACGGCGCTCGGGAATGCGGAAGTCGCCGCCCATGGGGTTGCGCGCGATACGGGTCTGGATCGCGACGCCGTCTGCGTCGACGTTGGGGACGTGACAGGCCTGGCAGGTCTTGGCCTGCTTGCCGAGCTCGCCCTCGGTGGTGAAGTCGGAGTTGCGCCACTCGAGGTAGGGGGTCTGCTCGGGCAGGCGGTGCCCGCTCTCGCTCCCGTCGGCGAGCAGGGCGTCGGTGAACAGCGTGTGGCAGCTGCCGCAGAGCGCGGGCTGCATGACCTGGGTCCCGTGGGTCGGGGTGAAGCCGGTGTGCCGGCGCATGGGCATGGTCAGCGGGTCGGGGTGCGGCCCGAAGATCTGCTTGCCCTCCTTGATCACCCAGTTGCCGCTGTAGCTCTCGGGCTTGCCCAGGTTGTCGGGCTGGATCTGGTGGCACACCGTGCACGAGATCCCGTCGAGGCCGAGCTGGGCGGTGGTGTCCGTGCCGCTGAGGTCGGCCAGGGTCGGCGGAGCCGCCCCGGCGAAGCGGTGCTCCTGGCTGGCCATGGGGGCGTGGCAGCGCAGGCAGGTCTCCTGAATGTCCGCGGCGCGCGAGGGGGTCGCCTGGATCTCGGTCGAGAGCACCGCGCGCCACAGCGGGTCGCGCGAAGCGTTGGCCATCAGGGTCGTGCGCCAGAGGTCGTAGGGCGCGACGCTGCGCCCCTTGGCGTCGCGCAGCCCCTTGGCCTGGGGGGCGCTGCTGTGGCACTGCGCGCACACGACCGAGGTCGCGAAGTGCTCGCTGAGCATGCGCTCGGTCCCGGCCAGCGAGGTGGCGCGCGCCGGCGTGGGCTCTTCGGCGCGGAGGGCCACGCCGACCCCGAGCAGGCCGAGGGCGGCGGGGAGCCCGAACAGCGCCAGACGGGGGGCGGTCCAGCGGGGGCGGGAGGCGACGTACATTGGGGCTCTCTTCTCTGCTCTCGCGCGGCATGAAAGCACGCCGGGGCCCCCGATCGTCATGCGACTGATTCTCAGTCCAGCGACGCCCCCGCGCCTCCGCCAGGCAGGGGGCTCAGAGGACGCTGCGGTAGACCTCGGCGGTGGCTGCGGCCATGGCCGCGATCGTGAGCCCGCCGACCTGCGCGGGCCCCAGGCTGCGGGTCCGGGCGACGAGCTCGCGGTCGGCGAGGGCGCTCGCGATCGCGCGGGCCATGGCGCCGCGGTCGTAGGGGTCGACGTAGCTCGCGGCGTCGCCCGCGAACTCGCGGAACACGGCGAGGTCGCTGAGCACGCTCGGAGTCCCGCAGGCGAGCGCCTCGAGGGCGGGCAGCCCGAAGCCCTCACCGAGGCTCACGTAGCAGTGCAGGCGCGCGCCGCGATAGAGCGCGCCGAGCTCGGTGCCCGAGACGTTGGGGAGCAGGCGCAAGGAGTGCTGCCCTTGGGTCTGCGCGAGCCGCTCCAGCGCGCGCGCCTCTTCACGCAGGGGGCCGGCGAGCACCAGGGGCAGGCGGCGTCCGGCGGCGCCCTCGGCGTAGGCGCCGAACAGCCGCTTCAGGTTCTTGCGCGGGTCGGGGCGCCCGACCGCCAGGCAGTAGCGCTGAGGCTCCAGCCCCAGGCGGGTGAGCGTGGGGGTGTCCTCGGGGTCGAGGCCGAGCGGCTCGCTCCCGGGGTGGAAGTGCCCGGGGTCGATCCCCAGGGGGACCTGGACCACGCGGGCAGGCGGGAGCCCCGAGACCAGGTTGAGCAGGGCGTGGCGGGTCACCGCGCTGGGGACGATCACGCGCGCGACCCGCCGCAGGTCGTTGGGCAGGAGCGCGCGCAGGCGCCAGCGCACGCGCTGCTCGAGCAGGCGGGGGTGGGTGAGGTGCAGCGCGTCGTGCACGGTCAGCACGACCGGCTGCACTCCGCGGGGAGCACTCCAGCTCGCGTGCCAGAGCGCGAGGCCGTCGCGGCGCATGTGCAGGGCGACCCCTCCCAGGTTGCGCGCCAGCGCGCTGGTCACCGCGCTGCGCAGCACGACGTTGGCCGGGAGCGGACCTGGGGGCATGGGCCCATACGCCCACAGAGCCAGATCCGGCGCAGACCAGCCGCGGATCAAGCCCTCGACGTAGGTCGCGTTCCCGCTGCAGCGGCCCAGGTAGTGGGCCGCCAATCCAACGCGGGGAAGCTCAGTCTCCGTGGCCGTGGTTGACGTACCAGTCCTCGTCTGCGCGGCGGGCCAGCTCGACGAGCCGAGCGGGGTTCGAACGCTTCTTGGGGGTCTTCATGGACGACGCTCCTTGCTGGGCTTATCGGTGCGGCAGGGAGCGAGGTTTAGGGCTTGGGAGATTTTGCAGTGCACGCTTAAGTCTCTATTTTATGGACATTAGCTGCTCAGGTCGACCCCGCACAGGGGGGGTCGTGAGATTTTCGCCGCAAGTTTCACGCGATGCGTTCCGTCTCAGGCCAAGCGACCCAATGTGTGTCCAAGTGCACTCACCTCGAGGGGCCCGCTCCAAGCGAGAAGCGTGTAAGTTTTGTAATGCGGCGCGGATCCGGGTCGTTTCCCAAATCCTGGAGTTAGGCACGACGCTCGCTGTAGATGGTGCATGGACGCCCCCTACGAAACGATGCCTCTCCGCGACGATCAACCCACCACCAACGACGGTGTGGGCAAAGCCGCGGCAAACGACTTCGCTGCCGTACGCGTCGGCGGTGCCATTGACGGCTTCCGCGTCACGGGCGCCCTGGCTGAAGGCGGCATGGGCGCCGTGTTCCGCGTCCTCGAGCGCGGCAGCAAGAGCGAGGTCGCCCTCAAGGCGCCCCTCCCCGGTGGCCGCGGCGGGACCTACTACCACCGCATGCGCCGCTTCCTCCGCGAGGCGCGCCTCACCGCCCGCATGAACCACGTGGGCGTGGCCAAGGTCCGCGAGCAAGGTCACGCCGAGGGCCTGCCCTACTTCACCCTCGACCTCGTCGACGGCGTGCCCCTCTCCGAGCGCCTCTACAACGAGGGCGTGCTCCCGATCCGCGAGGCGGCCGACCTGGTGGAGCGCACCGCGCGCGCCGCCCACCACATTCACCAGCACGGCGTGATTCACCGCGACCTGAAGCCCGCCAACATTCTGATCCGCCCCGACGGCCAGCCGGTGATCATCGACTTCGGCCTCGCCCGCGACGCCTGGGGGATCGACCCGCGGATCACCGAGAGCGGGATCTGGCTGGGGACCCCGGCCTACATTTCGCCCGAGCAGGCCACCGGCGAGGCGAGCCGCGTGGACTCCCGCGCCGACGTCTACTCGCTGGGCGCGATCCTCTACGAGCTGCTCACCGGCCTGCCCCCCTACGGCGTCGGTCGCCCGCGCACGATCTTCAAGGCCCTGCGCGAGCGCGAGCCCCGCCCGGTCAGCCAAATGCGCGAGGAGATCCCCGAGGCCCTCGAGCGGATCGTCATGCGCGCCCTGGCCCGCAAGCAAGAGGATCGCTACGCCAACGCCGAGGAGCTCGCCAACGCCCTCGCCGACTTCCTCGCCGACTTCGAGGAGCCGGACCCGCTCGAGGTCTCGAACGGCCTGGAGATCTCGAACGACCTCGACTCCGAGGAGGAGCTGACCACCAGCTCCCACGCGATCGGCTGGAACGACGAGACCCACCCCGAGATCACGATCCCAACCGAGCTCGCCCGCGACGCTCGCGCCCTGCACGAGCACAGCCATGAGCTGGCCCTGATCCCGGTGGAAGACGAGCCCAAGACCAGCCGCTCGACGGTTCGTCGGCGCAAGTCGACCCGCACCAAGACCAAGCGCACCGCCACCGTTCGCCAGGCCGGAACGAGCACCTCGCGCCGCCGCCGCGCGAGCACGGCGGTCAGCACCCGTCAGCGCCGCGCACCCAGCGGCCGCACCCGCCGAGTGAGCGGCACCCGCCGCTCGCGCTCGGTGTCCGACAGCGGGAGCGAGACCCTCGGGCGCGTGCTGGCCTTCTGCGGCCCGGCCGCGGCCGCGATCTGCGGACTGCTCCTGCTCATGTAGCGCGGGCCAGCCTCGGCTGGCCGCGCAGCTCAGCTCCCCTCGCCGCGATCGCGCGCGCCGTATTCGGCTGCGCGCTTGGTGTATTCCTGCCACCCCGTCTCGATCATGCTGCGCTCGGCCTCGCCGACCGGGCGCACGACCTTCGCGGGCATGCCCAACACCACCGAGCCCGGGGGGACCTGGGTGTTGGCCGTGACCAGAGCTCCGGCGCCGACCAGGCTCCCGCGGCCAATCACCGCGTTGTCGAGCACGATCGCCCCCATGCCGATCAAGCACTCGTCTTCGACCCTGCAGCCGTGGAGGATCACCCGGTGCCCGACCGTGACCCGGTCGCCCACGCTGACCTCGCTCAGGCCCTCGGTCATGTGCACCACCGACCCGTCCTGGATCGAGGTCTGGCTCCCGATCCGGATCGC
>JAGQRJ010000788.1 GCA_020425635.1 Planctomycetota bacterium
CTGCCGCACCGCGACTTCCCCTCCCAGCCGCTGCTCGCCGAGGCCCTCGAGCTGGCGCAGGCGAGCCTGGAGCTCGAGCGGGGCAACGGGGCGCGGCACATGGTGCAGCTCCTGGGCGAGGTGCGGGGTCGGCTGAGCGTGCCCGGGAACCAGGCGCGGGTGGGCCAGCTGGCGGGGATCGTGGGGGCGCTCTACGAGGCCGCGGCCCCGCGCCACGAGCGGGCGTGGCCGGCGATCCGGCACACGGTCCTCGCGCACACGACCCGTTGGCTGGAGCAGACCGGCAAGACGCCGGCTCCCGGTCCGTGAGGTCGACCCCCGCTGGCGCGTGCTATTCTCGGCGCCTTCGGAGGTGGTCATGCTGGAGACCCTGGAGGCGAGGTTCCGCGCGGCAATGCCGGCGGTGGACTTCTGCTCGTTTCGCTTCTTGCAGGAGCGCGCCGAGCTGATCGCGGTGCGCCGCGGTGTGCTCGAGCCCGTGTCGACGAGCGACGACCTGGGCGTCATGGTCACGGTCGCCCACGACGGTGGCTGGGGCTACGGCGCGACCAGCGACCTCAGCGAAGAGGGCCTCAAGCGCGCGGTCAAGCAGGCCCAGGAGTGGGCGCAGCGGACCAAGGGGCGGACCGTGTTCGACCCCGCCGAGCTGCCCAAGGCCCAGGCCAAGGGCCACTACGAGGGCCCCGCCGCGAACCCTTGGGAGGGGATCAAGCTCGTCGACAAGATCGACCTGCTCAAGCGCGAGTGCTCGCGGCTCAAGACCGACGACGCGATCGTCAACTGGGAGAGCTCGCTCTGGCACACCGCGGGCGAGAGCCTGATCGTGACCAACGTCGGCGGGCGCCTGACCCAGACCTTCAGCTACGTGGTCCCGCACCTCGGCGTGCACGCCAACAAGGGCGGCGAGACCGTGCGCCGCACCTTCGGCGCCCAGGCCTTCGGCCGCCAGGGCGGCATGGAGGTCCTGCAGCAGACCGGGTTCAACACTGCGGCGCCGCGGATCGCCGAGCAGGCCCTCGAGCTCCTCGGCGCGCCCAACTGCCCCGAGGAGACGACCCAGGTCCTGCTCGCGCCCGACCAAATGGTGCTCCAGATCCACGAGTCGATCGGGCACCCGCTCGAGCTCGACCGGATCCTGGGCGACGAGCGCAACTACGCGGGCACGAGCTTCGTGACCCTCGACATGTTCGGCAGCTACACCTACGGCAGCGAGCTCTTGAACGTGAGCTTCGACCCCACGATCAGCGAGCAGCTCGCGAGCTACGGCTTCGACGACGAGGGCACGCCGGCGACGAAGGAGTTCGTGATCGAGAAGGGCAAGCTCCTGCGGCCCCTCGGCGGCGCGACCTCCCAGGTCCGCGCGCAGCCCCTGCAGCCCGGGATCACCGGCGTCGCCAACGCGCGCTCGTGCTCCTGGAACCGCCCCCCGATCGACCGCATGGCGAACCTCAACGTCGAGCCCGGCGACTCGAGCTTCGAGGACATGGTGGGCTCGATCGAGCGCGGGGTCTACATGGAGACCAACCTCAGCTGGTCGATCGACGACTCGCGCAACAAGTTCCAGTTCGGCTGCGAATACGGGCGCATGATCGAGGACGGCGAGCTCACGGGGGTGGTCAAGAACCCCAACTACCGCGGGGTCTCGGCCTCGTTCTGGCGCAACCTGGCCAAGGTCGGCGACCGCTCGACCGTGCAGGTCATGGGCACGCCCTACTGCGGCAAGGGCGAGCCGAACCAAATGGTGCGCGTCGGCCACGCCAGCCCGACCTGCTTGTTCCGCGACGTGGAAGTCTTTGGAGGTGCCAAGTGATCCGCGACTACTTCCACCAGCTCAGCGACGCCGTGGGCGGCATGCTCCAGGGCAAGGAGGTCTACACCCTCAACTTCGCCGCCGAGCAGTCGGACTTCGTGCGCTTCAACAAGAGCCAGGTCCGCCAGGCCGGCGCGGTGACCCAGCGCACGGTGAGCATCGACCTGATCGAGGGCCAGAAGCACGCCGAGGGCTCGCTCTGCCTGGCGGGGGACCTCGAGCTCGACCGCCCGCGGGTCGAAGCGCTGCTCGCCTCGCTGCGCGAGCAGCGCGCGGTGCTCCCCGAGGACCCCTACCTGCTCTACGCGACCGAGGTCCACTCGACCGAGAGCGAGGGCCAGGACGAGCTCCCCAGCCAGGCCGACGCGGTCGACCAGATCCAGGCCGCGGGCGCGGGGCGCGACCTGGTGGGGATCTACGCCGCGGGCGGGATCCAGCGCGGCTTCGCGAACTCGCTCGGCCAGCGAAACTGGTTCAGCACGAACAACTTCAACCTCGACTGGAGCTTCTATCACACCGCCGACAAGGCGGTGAAGGAGGGCTACGCCGGCTTCCGCTGGGACCCCGCCGCGTTCCAGAAGAAGGTCGACACGGCCGGGCAGAAGCTCGACGCGGTCAAGCGCAAGGCCAAGCGGATCGAGCGCGGGAACTACCGCGTCTACCTCTCGCCGGTCGCGCTCAACGAGATCGTGGGCATGCTCTGTTGGGGCGGCTTCGGGCTCGAGGCTCACAAGACCAAGCAGACCCCGCTGCTGAAAATGATCGAGGAGGGGCGCAAGCTCGACCCGCGGGTCACGATCCGCGAGAACACCAAGGAGGGCGTGGCGCCTGGCTTCCAGGACGCGGGCTACCTCAAGCCCGACCACGTCGACCTGATCGTCGCGGGCGCCTACAAGGACTGCCTGATCTCGCCGCGCTCGGCCAAGGAGTACGGCGTCGAGACCAACGGCGCGGGGGCCGGCGAGTCGCCGAGCTCGATCGACGTCGCGGGCGGCGAGATCGCCCACGACGGCGTGCTCGGGACCCTCGACACCGGGGTCTACGTGGGCAACCTCTGGTACCTCAACTACTCGGACCGGGCCAACTGCCGCACCACCGGCATGACCCGCTTCGCGACCTTCTGGGTCGAGGGCGGCGAGATCCAGGCCCCGATCGACGTCATGCGCTTCGACGAGACCGTCTATCGCGTGCTCGGCGAGAACCTGGTCGGCTTGACCGCCGAGCGCGAGTTCATTCTCGACGCAGGCACCTACTCGCAGCGGGCCACGAGCAGCCAGCGCCTGCCGGGGGCCGTGGTCGACGCCTTCGCGTTCACGCTCTAGGGCGCCGCTCGGGCGCGTCGGACCGGGCGCTGAGCGAGATCCGGCGGCGCTGGAGGTCGACCTCCAGCACGCGGACCTGGATCCGGTCGCCGACCTTGACCACCTCGTGGGGGTCGCGCACGTAGCGGTCGGCGAGCTGGGAGATATGCACCAGGCCGTCCTGGTGCACGCCCAGGTCGACGAAGGCGCCGAAGGCGGTGACGTTGGTCACGACCCCCTCCAGGCGCAGCCCGGGGGAGAGGTCCTCGATCGAGTTCAGGTCGTCGCGGAAGCGCGGCGGCTCGAAGCGCTCGCGCGGGTCGCGACCGGGCTTCTCGAGCTCGCTCAGAATGTCGCGCAGGGTCGGCTCGCCGACCTCGTCGCTGACGTAGTCGGCGATCCGGATCCGCCGGACCTGGCTCGCCGAGCCCACGAGCGCCGCGCGCTCCACGCCCAGGTCCCGCGCCATGCGCCCGACCAGCGCGTAGCGCTCGGGGTGCACGGCCGAGCCGTCGAGGGGCTCGCTGCCGCCCTGGACGCGGAGGAAGCCCGCCGCCTGCTCGAAGGTCTTGGCGCCGAGGCCCTTGACCCGCGTGAGCTGCGCGCGGCTGACGAAGGGGCCCTCGGCCTCGCGGTAGGCCACGATCCGCTGGGCGAGGGTCGGCCCGACGCCCGCCACGTAGGAGAGCAGCGCCGCGCTCGCGGTGTTGAGCTCGACCCCGACCGCGTTCACGCAGCTCTCCACGACCTCCCGCAGCTTGGCCTGGAGCAGGGTCTGGTCGACGTCGTGCTGGTACTGGCCCACGCCGATCGACTTGGGGTCGAGCTTGACCAGCTCGGCCAGCGGGTCCTGCAGGCGGCGCGCGATCGAGATCGCGCCGCGCACCGTGAGGTCGAGCTCGGGGAACTCCTCCCGCGCGACCTCCGAGGCGCTGTAGACGCTGGCGCCCGCCTCGTTGACCGAGACCACGAGGGTCGCGAGCCCCGCGTCCTTCAGCGCCCGGCGCGCGAGGGCCTCGGTCTCGCGCCCGCCGGTCCCGTTGCCCACGGCCACCGCGGCCGGCGCGTGGCGGCGCACGAAGGCGAGCAGCTCGGCCGCGGCCCGGGCCTCGTCGCGCACGGGGTAGACCGTGCAGGTCTCGAGGAACTTGCCCGTGCCCGCGAGGGCCACGCACTTGCAGCCGGTGCGCAGCCCGGGGTCGATCCCGACCACCGGCTTGGCGCCATAAGGCGCCGCGAGCAGGAGGTTGCGCAGGTTCCCGGCGAAGACCTCGATCGCCTCGCGCTCCGCGCGCTCGCGGGCGACGCCGCGCACGCTGCGCTCGAGGCTCGGGCCCACCAGGCGCTTGAACGCGTCGGCGATCGCTTCGCGCAGCGGCTCGGCGAAGGGCGAGCGCCCGAGGCGGTAGCGCTGCTCGACCTGGCGCTGCAGGCGCTCGGGCTCCTCGGGCTCGAGCTTGGCGCGGAGCACGCCCTCGCTCACCCCGCGCTCGATCGCGAGCACCCGGTGCGAGGGGGCGCGGGCGAGGGGCTCACGGTAGCGGTAATACTGCTCGAACTTCGTCGGCTGCTGGGTCTTGGCCTTGATCGCGCTCGAGACCAGGGCCGCGCGCTCGTAGGCGACCCGTGCCCAGC
>JAGQRJ010000789.1 GCA_020425635.1 Planctomycetota bacterium
CTCTCGAGCTGCCCGAGCCGGGCGAGGGCGTAGGGGTGCTGGGGGTCGACGCGCAGGACCTGGGTCCAGAGGGTGCGCGGCGAGGTCCAGGTCGGGATCTGCGCGGCGGAGCGCCAGGTCCACGTGAGGGCCAGGCCGACCCCGAGGGCCAGGCGCCCTCGGCCCCCGCGCGCGAGCCAGGCCCCGCCCAGGCAGGCGACGCCCGCGGAGGGCAGCAGGAGGTAGCGGTCGTTGACGTAGCCGAGGAGCACGACGTTGGACACGAGCACGAGGCCCATGACGAACCAGCCGCACGCCCAGGCGGCGAGCGGACGCAGGGCGCGGTCGCGGGCGGCGAGCGCCACGGCGCCGACCCCCGCGAGCAGCCAACCCAGACAAACGCCCCACTCCCACCAGGTCGGGCGCGGGTAGTAGTGCACGGCGAGGTCCGCCGGCCAGCCGAGGAGCTTCACGTAGTGTCCGTAGCAGCGCAGGACGTAGAGCGCGCGCTCGACCGCGCCGTGGCCGGGCGAGGGGCGCGAGAGCGGGAGCGGATACTGCGCCTGCAGCGCGTACCAGCCGAGCGAGCACACCGCGCCGATCACCAGCGCGGGCCCGCCGAAGCGCAGCGCCCGCCAGAGGCGCGCCTTGACCCCGCCCCGCGCGCCGAGCAGACCCTCCAGCGCCAGGCAGCCCCCGAGGGGCGCGGCGGAGAGCTTCGCCCCCAGGGCGGCCACGAGCAGCCCGCCCGCCAGGAGGTGGGCCCCCAGGCGCCGCCGGGCGTCGCTCGCGGCGGGGATTCGGCGGTAGACGAGGTAGCTCCACACGCCGAGGGCGCAGGCCAGCAGGTCCTTGCGGTCGCCGAGCCAGGCGTAGCACTCGACGTGCACCGGGTGCACGGCGAAGCACAGGCCGCCGAGGAAGCCCGCGCGCGCCGCCGCGGCTCGCCCCCAGCCCCAGTCGGCGAGCAGGGCTTGCCCGAGGCGCGCCACGAGCAAGCAGCACACGCCGTAGAGCAGCACGTTCACCGCGTGGAACCACGCGACCGAGTCGCCGAAGAGCGCGTAGTCGACGGCGTGAGCGAGGTAGGTGGTGGGCTGGAACTGGTAGCTGGGGCCCGGGCTCGTGATCAGCGTCCAGGCGTCGCGCAGGTCGAGCAGGTAGAGGTTGTCGCGCGCGTAGACGTCTTCGTCGTAGCCCACCCAGCCCAGCCGAACGCAGGGCCAGGCGACCGCGAGCCCCGCGAGCCCTGCGAGCGGCGCGGCCAGGCGGCTGCGCGTGAGCCAGCGTCTTGCGGGGGAGGGGTGCTTCACGGGCGTGGGGGCGGCGCTTCTCGCCGGTGCTGCTTGTGCTATGCAAACGCGCCCTCTAGTCTACCGCGGGGGCGTTGGATCGCCCGCGGCGGGTGAACTGGGGTCTATGAGCGAGCACGTGGCGGTCACCGGCGGGGCCGGCTTCATCGGCGCCAACGTCACCCGCGCGCTGCTCGCGCGCGGCTCGCGCGTCACGGTGATCGACGACCTCAGCGAGGGTGAAGCCGGAAACCTGGCCGAGCTCGAGGGGCGCGAGGGCTACCGCTTCGTGCACGCCGACGTGCGCGACGCCCGGGCGGTCCGCGCCGCGCTCGCGGGCGCGGAGAAGGTCGTGCACCTCGCCGCGCGCAAGATCCCGCGCTACGGAAACGCCCTCGAGACCCTCGACGTGAACGCCGTCGGCTCGCGGGTGGTGCTCGAGCTCGCCGCGGAGTTCGACGCCAAGATCGTGGTCGCCTCGACCTCGGACGTCTACGGGAAGAACCCCGCCGTGCCCTTCAGCGAGGCCGGCTCGGCGAGCGTGATCGGGTCGCCGAAGGTGCGCCGCTGGGCCTACGCCGTGTCGAAGATGTACGAGGAGCAGGTCGCGTTCGCGCTCCACGAGGAGCGCGGGCTGCGCGTGAGCGTGCTGCGCTACTTCGGCGGCTACGGGCCCTTCCAGCACAAGGGCTGGCTCGGCGGGCCGCAGTCGGTGTTCTTCGAGCTCGCCCACGCGGGGGAGCCGCTCACGATCCACGGCGACGGCACCCAGCGCCGGACCTTCACCCACGTCGACGACATGGTGCGCGGGACCCTCCTCGCCCTCGACGCCGACCGCGCGGTGGGCGAGGTCTACAACCTCGGCGCGACCCGGGAGCTCTCGATCAACGCGCTCGCGGAGCTGTGCTGGAGGATCGCGCGCGACGACGAGCCCAAGATCGTCTACCAGAGCTACGCCTCCCTGGGCGGGAACTACGAAGACGTCCAGCGTCGCGTGCCCGACCCGAGCCTCGCCCGCGAGCACCTCGGCTTCGAGGCCCAGGTCGACGTGGAGGCCGGGCTCGAGTCGACCTGGGACTGGCTCCGCGAGCACCGGCTCCGGTGAGCCGCGGCACGCTGTGGTTCGTGGTCCCGGCGCTCAACGAGGCCGAGAACCTGCCGACCCTGACCCGCGCGCTGGCCGCCGCCTGCGCGCAGCACGAGGAGCTGTTCCACCTGATCCTCGTCGACGACGGCAGCGACGACGGCACCGGCGACGTGGTGCGCGCGGCGCTGCCGGGTCGCTCGACCGTGCTCCGACACGAGACCAACCGCGGGCCGGGGGCGGCCATGCGCACCGGGTTCCTGCACGCGATCGAGGTGGCCGGCCCGGAGGACCTGGTGGTGACCCTCGAGGCCGACGGCACCAGCGACCTGGAGATACTCCCCGCGCTGACGACCCTCGCCCGCGTCGGCTTCGACGTGGCCTTGGCCTCGCCCCACGCGGTCGGTGGCGGGATCGAGGGCACGACCTTGACCCGGATCGCGATCAGCGGCGGCGCGAACCTGCTCTGTCGGCTGGTGCTCGGGATCCGCGGGGTCAACACCTACAGCAGCTTCTACCGCGTACACACCGCCGAGATCCTGCGCCGCCTGTTCGCGCGCTACGGCGACGCGACGATCGAGGAGTGGGGCTTCAGCTACGCCGTCGAAATGCTGACCAAGCTGCAGCGGACCGGCGCGCGGGTGTGCGAGGTGCCCATGCACCTCGACGCGACCCAGCGGATCGGCGTGAGCCGCATGAAGATCCTGCCGACCACCGTCGGCTACCTGCGCCTGTTCGCCCGGCTCGGCCCGTGGCGGAGGCGACGGTGAGCGCGCTGCGCGTGACCTCGGTGGTCGGCGCCCGACCGCAGTTCGTGAAGGCCGCCCCCGTGAGCCGCGCGCTGGAGGCGGCGGGGCACCGCGAGCGCCTGGTGCACACCGGGCAGCACTACGACGCCGCGCTCTCTGCAGACCAGTTCCAAGCGCTCGGGCTGCGCGCGCCGGACGTGAACCTCAACGTGGGGGCCGGCTCGATCCCGCAGCAGACCGCGCGCATGCTCGAGGGCCTCGGCGCGCTGCTCGAGGCCGAGCGCCCCGACTGGGTGCTGGTCTACGGCGACACGACCTCGACCCTCGCCGCGGCCTTGGCCGCCTCGCAGCTCGGGGTCCCGCTGGTGCACGTCGAGGCGGGGCTGCGCTCGTTCGACCACCGCATGCCCGAGGAGCGCAACCGGATCCTCACCGACCGGCTCTCGGACCTCCTGCTCTGCCCGGGCCCGTCGTCGGCCGCGCAGCTGCGCCGTGAGGAGGTCCGCGGGCGGGTGGAGGTCGTGGGCGACGTCATGCTCGACGCGGTGCGCGCCTACCTGCCGCGCGCCGACCCCGCGGTGCTCGCGCGACTGGGCCTGAGGCCCAAGGGCTACGCCCTCGCCACCTTGCACCGCGCGAGCAACACCGACGACCCCGCGCGCTTGATCGCCTGGTTCGAGGCCCTCGCCGCCCTCGAGCCCGAGGTCGTGCTGCCCCTGCACCCGCGCACCCGCGCGGCGCTCGAGCGCGCGCGTCCAGAGTGGCTCGACGCGCCCCCCGCCGGGCTGCGCTTGATCCCGCCGGTGCACTACGTCGACATGCTCGCCCTCGCGCGCGACGCCGCCCACGTGCTCACCGACTCGGGGGGCCTGCAGAAGGAGGCCTACTTCCTCGGGGTCCCTTGCGTGACGCTCCGGCGCGAGACCGAGTGGACCGAGACCGTGGAGCTGGGCTGGAACGCCCTCGCGGAGCCCGAGGGGCTCGCGGCCGCGGTCGCGCGCCCCGTGCCCGCGGAGCGGCCGCCGCTCTACGGCGACGGCGAGGCCGCGGCGGCGGTCGTCGCCGCCCTCGAGCAGGGACCCTGAGCGGTGGCCGAGCAGGTCGGGCCCTACGTGGTGCTCGAGGAGATCAGCCGCGGCGGCACGGCGATCGTCTACCGCGCCTACGACCCCAGCCAGGGGCGGCCAGTCGCGCTCAAGGTCTTGCACGACGTCGGGCTCCAGACCCCGACCGTCCGCCGGCGCTTCGAGCGTGAGGCAGAGGCCCTCGCGCGCCTGAACCACCCGGGGATCGTGAAGGTCCTCGGCTGGGGGGTGGAGGGACGCTACCCCTACCTCGCGCTCGAGCTGATCCACGGGAGGTCCCTCGCGGAGCTGCTCGACGAGGGGGCGCTGCGGCCGCTGACCGCGGTCCGCTACGCGCTCGCGCTCGCCCGCGCCCTCGAGCACGCGCACGCCGCGGGGGTCGTGCACCGCGACCTCAAGCCGGCCAACGTCCTCGTCACGGGCCGGGGGCGGGTGGTGCTGACCGACTTCGGGCTCGCCCGCGACACCGAGGGGCTCGAGAGCCGACTCAGCGAAGAGGGCAGCTTCCTCGGCAGCCCCGGCTTCTGGGCGCCCGAGCAGGCGCGCGGCGACCTCGACGCGATCGGGCCGCAGACCGACGTCTACGGGCTGGGGGCGACCCTCTACGCCATGCTCACCGCGCGCCCGCCCTTCGAAGTGCGCTCGCTCCCCGAGAACCTGATGCTGACCGAAATGGAGCCGCCAGCGCCGCCCTCGCGCTACCTGCCGAGCGCCGACGAGTCCCTGGACGCGCTCGTGCTCCAGGCCCTCGCGAAGCAGCCCGCGGAGCGCCACGCGGGCGCAGCCGCGTTCGGCGAGGCGCTCGAGGCCTGGTTGCGCGGCTCCATGTCGTTCTACTCCCTGCGCGCCGTGGTCGCGGATCGCCGGCTGTGGGGCGCAGGGGCGCTCGCCGGCGCCGCGCTGCTCGCGCTCCTGGCCGCGCTGCTCTGGCTGCGGCTGGGACCCCCGGCCGCGCCGCTCGCCGAGGCCCCCCAGCCCACGCCTGCGGAGGTCTCGGTCGCGCGGGACCCGCGGCTGCAGCAAGCGATCGACCTGCTCGACCTGGACCCGGCCCGCGCGGAGGCGCTGTGCACGGCCGTCCTCGCCGACGGTCCGAGCCCTCGCCCTCGGCGTCGCCGCGGCGCCCCTCTCGGTCGGCGCCGACGAGCCCGCCGATCCGCTGGTCGAGGCCCGCGACCTCTACGAGCGCGGGACCGCGAAGTTCGAGACCGCGGACTACGCCGGGGCGATCGAGCTGTGGACCGACGCCTACGCGCGGGTGCCGGCGACCGCCGAGCTCAGTGAGGTCAAGACGCTGATCCTCTACAACCTGGCGACGGCGCGCGAGAAGGCCTACGAGGTCGACGGCGACCTCGCCCACCTGCGCAAGGCGCTGATCCTCCTCGACGGCTTCCTCGAGAGCGTCGACACGATCTACGCCGACCCCGAGGTGGCCGCGAAGGAGCGCGCCGAGGCCGAGTCCAGGCGCGCGGCGATCGAGGCCCGGATCAAGGAGGCGGAGGAGGCGAAGGCCGCCGGCGAGGCGTCGGAGCCGGCGGAGAAGCCCGGCGGCGGCGAGGCGATCGTCGTCGCGC
>JAGQRJ010000790.1 GCA_020425635.1 Planctomycetota bacterium
CCCTTCGCCGCTCCGGGGGCCTCGTCGCCGAGCGGCGCCCCCGCGTCGAGCGGCGATCCCTTCGCCGCCCCGCCTCCGCCCCGCGCGGGGGACCCCTTCGCCGCCCCGGCTGCGTTCCCGACCGCCTCCGAGGCTCCGCCCCCCAGCGAGCCCTCCCAGGACCCGCCCCCGCCTCCGTCCTACGGCGGCGGCGCAGGCCCCGCGCCTTCGCCCTTCTGAAGGCGCCGAGGGCGCGCGCTCCTCACCTCCGCCCCTGCCGTTGACGGCCTCCGGAGCGCGGGCCATACTCTCCGCCCGTTGTTTAGCTGGGGAGAAGGCATGCGTCGAACGCTCTTGATTTCACTGGGGTTGCTGTTTTTGCTGACGGCTCCGGGCTGTGCGCTGTTCCGCGACGTGCCGTCGAACATGACGCTCCGCCTGCTCCCGCGCCCCGACCTCAACCCGAACGACCTCGGTGAGCCGACGCCCCTGGACGTGCGGATCTACCAGCTCAGCGACAAGCGCCTGTTCACCCAGGCCTCCTTCGAAGAGCTGTGGACCGACGACAAGAAGCTCCTCGCCGACGAGCTGCTCGAAGGGATCAAGGTCGTCAACCTCAAGCCGGGCCGCGAGCTAGACCCGCCGAGCGCCCACGACCTGAACCTCAACGAGAAGGTCAAGTACCTGGGGCTCATGGGGCTGTTCTCCGCCCCGAAGAAAGAGGGCCTCGAGGAGCGCAAGCTGATCGTCCCGATCCTCGAGATCGACGAGAAGGTGTTCGTCTTCACCCAGCACCGGATCGTGGCCGAGGCCCGCAAGGAGGGCGACGACGCCGAGCCCGCCGCGGACCCCGACGACGAAGGGTCCACGTCGGACGGCGAGGGCGCCGAGGAGTCCAGCGGGGAAGGCGGCGAGGACAAGCCCGCCAGCGAAGACAAGCCCGCCGAGGATACGCCCGCCGACGAGGGGGGACAGTGAGCGGTCATTACTCGCAGAAGGTCCTGTGGGGCGAGGGCATGCTCCTCACCCCGCAGCACTTCCAGCAGCATGACCGCTACCTGGAGCACCTGGTCCAGCAGCGGATCAAGAGCATTCAGGCGATCGACTGGGGCTTCACCCGCCTGGGCTTCGACACCGACGGCCTGCAGACCGGCCAGCTGGTGTTGAACGACTGCGCGGGGGTCATGCCCGACGGGACCGCCTTCGACATGCCGAACGTCGACCGGCTCCCCGAGCCGCGTCCGATCGCGCCCCACTTCGGCGCGGGCGAGAAGTCGCTGGGGGTCGTGCTCGGGATCCCGCGCCGGCGCGCCGGCGAGGTCTCGACCCGACTCGACGACTCCACCGACGCGCTCACGGCCTTCGAGGGCAAGCGCGCCAAGGTCCGCGACGAGGTCGGCGCCGAAGAGCGCGAGATCGTGCTCTGCGAGAAGCGGGTGCAGGTGCTGTTCACGAGCGAATCGCGCGAGGCCTACTCCTGCATGCCGATCGGGGTCCTCACCCGCACGGCGGCGGGCGGGTTCGAAATGGACTCGTTCTTCGTGCCGCCCTGCCTCTACGCGGGCGCGTCCCCGCGGATCCTGGCCGTGATCCGGCGCCTGCTCGACGTGCTCGCCAAGCGCAGCATGGACCTCTCGGGCAAGCGCCGGGGCAACTCCGCCGGCATGGTCGACTTCACCCTCTCCGAGGCCGCGAACTTCTGGTTCCTGCACACGATCAACGGGCACCTGCCCGCCCTGCGCAGCATGTTCGCCCACCCGCGGGTCCACCCGCGCGAGGTCTACCACGAGCTCAGCACCCTCGCCGGAGAGCTCTGCACCTTCTCCACGGAGTCGACGCCCCAGGACGTGCCGCCGTTCAACCCGGACGACCTGACCACGACCTTCTTCCAGCTCGAGCAAGTGCTCATGAAGCTCCTGGGCACCGTGCTCCCGACCAAGTGCGTCCCGATCCCGGTGCAGAAGCAGCGCGACCTGCTCTACGTCGGCCAGATCACCGACGAGCGCCTGTTCGGCTCGGCCCGCTTCTACCTCGGCGTGCGCGCCGACGTGCAGCCCGACAAGCTCAAGGGCGAGATCCCGATCAAGGCCAAGCTCTCGTCGACCGACCGGGTCGACGGGCTGATCGTGCGCGCGCTGCCCGGCGTCGCGCTCCAGTTCTGCGACAAGCCCCCGCGCGAGATCCCGATCCAGGGCGGGAGCGTCTACTTCGAGATCGCCCAGCAGGGGCCGGAATGGGACGCCGTCAAGGCCTCACGAAACCTCGCGGTCTACGTGCCCGCCGAGTTCCCCAACCCGCGCCTCGAGCTGATGGCAGTGAAGGCTTAGCCCATGAAGTCGTTGGCGGACTTCCACGTCGGCGGGGGCATGGTCGGTCACGCGACCGACCTCCTGGGCTTCGCGCTCCAGCTCAGCGAGAGCGCCGACCCCGGCGACGGGCAGGCGCTGCGCGGGAAGATCTCTGAGCTCGTGGCCAGCTTCGAGCAGCGCGCCACCCAGGCGGGCTACTCGGCGGGGCACGTGGCCCAGGCCAAATACGCCATGCTCGCGCTGCTCGACGAGGTGGTGCTCACCTCCAACTGGGGCCTGAAGTCTGCCTGGCTGGCGCAGCCGCTGCAAATGCAGCACTTCGGCAGCTTCAACGCCGGCGAGGAGTTCTACGCGCGCCTCGACGCGATCCGCCAGAGCAACGACCCCCAGAAGCTCGACGTCGCCGAGATCTTCTACCTCTCCCTGGCCCTCGGCTTCCGCGGGCGCTACGGAGGCGTCCAGGGGCTCGACATGCTGCGCGGGCTCATGAACGCGCTCATGGGCGAGCTGCTCGCCGCGCGCAAGACCCTCGCCTTCCCCCCCGGCTCGGCGGCCCTCGACCGCACGAAGCGCAAGGTCGAGCCCCAGGGCCTCTCGCCCTGCTGGGAGCCCGTCGACCGCGGCGGTGACGTGGTCCGCAAGCTCCCCGTGGTGGTGGTGATCGCGGCCTGCACCGGTGTGGCGCTCCTGGTGTTCATCGCGCTCGCGACGCTCCTCGGCTGGCAGGTCGACGCCGCCCTCGCCCCGCTCCAGCAGAAGAACTAGACGAAGGACGATCCGTGCGCACGAGCTGTCTCAACCTGGTCGCGCTGGCCGTCCTCGTCGCCCTGATTTGGTTCGGCGGCGAATACTTCGAGCTCGCGGTCGGCTGGCGAATCACGGGGATCGTGGTCGTCCTCGCCATTTGGCTGACCGTGTTCCTGATCCAGCGGATCCTGCTGATCCGCAACGCGAACCTGATCGAGCGCCGCCTGCGCGAGCAGGCCGAGGAGCAGATCGCGAGCAGCCGCCCGGTCGACCGCGAACAGCTCGCGGAGCTCGAGCAGCGCTTCAAGCAGGCGATCCACGCGCTCAAGGGCTCGAAGCAAGGCAAGGGCGCGCTGGCCCAGCTCCCCTGGTACATGATCATTGGGCCCCCGGGCAGCGGCAAGAGCACCGCGCTCCAGGAGTCGGGGCTCGACTTCCCCGCCGCCTCGAAGGGGATCAACCACCTCCAGGGCCTGGGCGGCACGCGCAACTGCGAGTGGTGGTTCACCAGCGAAGGGATCTTGATCGACACCGCCGGTCGCTACACGACCGAGGCCGAAGACCGCGAGGAGTGGATCCGCTTCCTCGACCTGATCTTCCGCACCCGCAAGTCCAACCCGATCAACGGCGCGATCGTGGCGATCAGCATCGCCGACCTGCTCCAGGGCTCGGCCGAGGAGATCGAGAAGCACACCAAGGCCGTCCGCGCCCGGCTCGACGAGCTGTGCACGAAGCTCAAGGTCGTGTTCCCGGTCTACCTGATGTTCACCAAGTGCGACCTGCTCGGCGGGTTCAGCGACTTCTTCGAAGACTACAGCCGCGAGGCCCGCGGCCAGGTGTGGGGCTACACCTTCCCCTTCGAGAGCCTGAGCGTCGACCAGTACCGCGCGACCCTGCGCCAGGAGCTGGCCGCGCTCTACGAGCGCCTCTGCCGCCGCCGGCTCGAGCTCTACGCGGTGGAGCGCGAGGGGGTCAAGAAGCAGCGCGTGTTCTCCTTCCCCCTGCAATTCGCCATGGCGCGCCAGAAGATCGAGGACTTCGTCGCGAACGTGTTCAAGGAGAACCCGTTCGAAGAAGCCCCGATCCTGCGCGGGGTCTACCTCACCAGCGGCACCCAGGAGGGCACCCCGATCGATCAGGTGCTCGGCGCCCTGCGCGACGCCTACGGGCTGACCGCGGCGGAGGCCGGCCAGGCCGCGCCCACCATCGAGAAGCGCAGCTACTTCATCACCCGCCTGTTCCGCGAGCTGATCTTCGGCGACCGCGAGCTGGCCCGCAGCTTGACCAGCACCCAGAAGCGCTCGCGCATGTTGCGCGGACTGCTCGCCGCGGGCGTACTCCTGAGCACGGTGATCCTCCTGGTGCTCCTGGGGACCAGCTACCTCTGGAACCGCGCCCTCGTCGGGCAGGTGGCGGTGGGGATCGACTCCGTGGTCGAGGAGCGCAAGCGCGAGACCGCGCCGCCGGAGCGCCTCGGCGCGCTGGAGAAGCTGCGCGCGCCGGTCGCCAAGCTCTCCGACTACACCGACGGCTGGGCCCCATTCCAAATGCGCTGGGGCCTCTACCAAGGCGCCACCCTCAATGGCCCCGCGCGCAAGCTCTACTTCGAGGAGCTCAACGACGTCCTGCTGAAGCCCTGCCTCAAGCAGCTCGAGCGCGAAATGGGCGACTTCGTCGGCAACATGAAGCTCAGCGCGCTCAAGGAGCGCTACGAGCTCGAGAGCGACCAGGAGCTGTTCGAGGAGCTCTACCTCCTGCTGCGCGCCTACCAGTGGCTCACCGACCGGATCAAATCGGCGGAGGACCTGGAGAAGGAGCGCGAGCCCCTCGGCAAGCAGCTGCGCGACCGCAACCGCTGGCTGGCCGGGCTCACGCCGGAGCAGCGCGCGGCCGACGACGTGCGGGACATGGCCTTCCGCCAGCTCGACTTCGTGATCTCGCAGCTCGAGAAGGCCTACGAGTGGGAGCCCAAGTTCAACGAGGAGCTCGTGGCGAAGGTCCGCGCGAAGCTCGAGAACAACTACTGGACGAGCCAGGCCTACACCGCGATCCGTGACGCGCGCATGAACGAGCTCGGCGCGCAGGACCTCGAGTCCCTCCTCGGCCAGCCCGGGATCAAGGCCTTCGCCACGACCCACAAGGTCAGCGACGTGTTCAGCGAGAAGGAGTGGGACGACTACTTCGAGCCCGCGGTGCGCGAGAAGAGCAAGGACCTCGAGGTCAAGTTCACCGAGCTCAACAAGCCCAAGGCCGCCGACGTCATTCAGGACGAGCTCAAGGACCACTTCGAGCGCGAGGGCCAGCGCCGCTGGCGCGAGCTGCTCGAGGACCTGCACGTGAACACCTTCCAGGGCGTCGACGACGCGGCCGAGAAGCTCAACGTGCTCGGCTCCGACGCCAGCCCCCTCCCGAAGCTGTTCAAAGAGGTGTGGCTGCGGCAATACGTGCTCAACGCCGACGACGAGGCCCCCAAGCTCAAGCAGCGCGAGACCGACAAGCTGCAGCTCCCCGAGGGCGAAGAGGTCCCGACTTGGCAGCGCCAGGTCCAGGCCAGCTGCTTGCGCCTGGCGGAGGCCTTCGGCGTGCTCGGCAAGGAGACCGCCGGCAAGCGGCTCTACCCGGAGGCCCTCGAGGGTCGCCTCAACCGCCGGGTCGACCCCTTCCGCGACGTGCTCAAGGCCGAGGAGTTGACCCTGCTCGAGGTGATCCTGCCCCAGGTGCCAGCCCCCCAGGAGGCCTACGCCCGCACGCTGTTCCGCGACCTGCTGAGCAACGCGGCACAGGCGCTCGTGAGGGAGGCGACCGCCGAAGCGAACGAGGCTTGGCGGACCACGGTCCAGGCGATCTACGCCGAGCACATCGGCGGGCGCTACCCCCTGGTGGCCGACGCGAGCGCCGAGGTCCCCCTCGAAGAGCTGACCCGCCTGCTCAAGCCCAAGGGCGGCGCGGTGTGGCTGGCGCACACCGCCAACACCCGGCTCGCGGAGTACAAGCTCACCGAGTCGGTGCGCCTGCTCACCCCGGGCACGCGCTACAAGGGCTTCCTCGAGAGCGCGACCCGGCTGCGCGAAGCGCTGTTCCCGCCCGACGGCGAGGACTTCGGCGTCCAGCTCAAGGTCAAGCTGATCAAGCGCTCCAAGGTGCGCAACCTGCGCTTCCAGCTGGGCGAGACCTCCTTCAAGGAAGACGACAACCCGCCCAACTTCCTGGTCGGCGTGGCCTGGAAGCGCGGCGCGGGCGGCGCGCGCTTGAGCCTCCTGGGCTCGGGCGAGTCCGAATGGGCCAACAAGGACTACGGCAACTCGGCCTGGGGTCTGGTGCGCCTGCTCAAGGAGGGCAAGCTCGACACGGGGCGGAGCTCCCAGCGCAACTTCCGCTACTCCTGGGACTTCACGATCGGCGACGCCGTGCGCGCGGCCGACGTCGAGTTCGAGGTGCCCCGCGACGGCATGCGCCCGCTGCTCTTGCTGGACCTGTTCGACAAGCAGCTCCCGCCCCCCGAACAGGTGCCGCAGTGATGCTGGAGGTCGGCTGCTTCGGCAAGCTCCCCTTGCACGCGGACTTCATTCGGCACCGCGCGGGGCCCGAGCTGCGTCGAATCGACACGTGGCTCCAGGAGGGCCTGCACCTGCTGCAGCAGAAGATGGGCGAGGTGTGGAGCGAGGCCTTCTACGGCATGCCCACCCTGCGCTTCATGCGCACCTTCGCCGACACCGGTCGGGTGGTCGTCGGCGTGATCTGCCCGAGCCACGGCAAAGCGCTGCGCGAGTTCCCCTTCCTGATCTATGCGACCCTCGAGGGCCGCGCCCTGCGCAAGCGCCCGACCCTCGTGCCCCTGCTCGTGGCCGACATGCTCGAGCGCGCGGAGGACCTGGCGCTGCGAGGCTGGGAGGGCCTCGACCTGCGTGGGCTGGAGGCCAAGGTCGACGCGCTGAGCACCCAGGTGGACCTCAAGGCCACGAGCAGGCGCCTGGACAGCATGCTCCAGGAGACGACCGTCGGGCTGCTGTGGGCGGCCTGCATGCCTCAGGGGACCCCCGAACAGCGGGCGCTGCTCCTCTCCAACCTCCACGATCTGTTTGGACCGCGCTCCAAGCCCAACTTCCCGCTCGTGCTCCCGTCGCCCAGCGACGACGCCACGGCGGCCATGCTCCTGGAGCTCACCGCCGCCGCCCGGGGCGGCGAGGCCTTCCCCCCAGCCATGACCTGGTCCCGTGAGCCCACCGCGGGCCTGCGCGTCGTGCTCCACGAGCCGCGCGCGAGGCACTTCCTCCCCTTGTTCCTGCCCCAGATCGAGAGCGACGCGTGCGTGCTCTCGAGCGAGGGGCTGGAGAGCTCTTCGCTGGTCGAGAAGGCCCAGTCGCGCTTCGGCGAACTCGCCGAGGCCTCCGGGAGCCCGCTCAATGACTTGCTTCGGGGGCTGCGCCCTTGACGGCACCCTGCACCACGCTTAGGTTCAACGGGCCGATTCGCTCCAGGGGGGCAGCGTGAGCACGCTCGAAGCCGTAACTCTGGGTCTCGACCCCATTTCCGCAGACGCCCCCGCTGGCGCAGCCGTACGCTACGAGCCGGAATACGAGGAGCTCCAAAACGAGATCGCGAAGCTGCAGTCGGTCACCGACCGCAACGTAAAGTGGGAGCGGGTCGTCGAGCTCGCGACCGTGCTCTTGTCCGAGAAGGGCAAGGACATGCTGGTCGCGGCCTACCTGACCCTCGGCTGGCTACGGGTCGACGGCTACCCGGGGCTGGCGGCTGGGCTGACCGTGTGCCGCGACATGCTCGTGACCTTCTGGGAAACCATGCAGCCCGCGCTCAAGCGGGCGCGCGCGCGCGGACAGGCGCTGGAGTGGTTGGCGAGCAAGGCCGAGCCGCTGCCGGACCCCACGCAGGCCGACCGCGAGGCGATCGCGCGCTCGATCGAGCTGCTCCAGGAGATCTACGCCTTCACCGGGGAGAAGCTCGGCAACGACGCCCCCGCGCTCGGCCCCATGCGCCGCGAGCTGGAGGGCAAGCTCGGCGAGCTCCCCGAGCCTCAGGCCGAGGCGCCCCCCGAGCCAGACCCGCCTCCCGCCGCGGAGCAAGCCCCCCCGCCCGCCGACGCGG
>JAGQRJ010000791.1 GCA_020425635.1 Planctomycetota bacterium
CCTCCGAGGCCGCTCGCCTCTGGGAGGGGGTGCCCATCGGCTATCCCCCCCGGACCGCGGACCTGCTCCGGGTCGCGCGGAACGTGCTCGCGCGCGGTGAACTCGCGGAGGCCCTGGAGCTCCTCGAGCGATTCCTCATGCTCGACCCGGGTCGCGGCGAGGTCTACCTCCTGCGCGCAGAGGTCAACCGCCAGCTCGGCCGCCACGCCGAGGCCGAGGCCGACGAAGCCCGCGCGCGGGAGCTGGGGACCTCCGACCCCGAGGAGCTCCGGATCTTCGAAGGCGAGGTGAGGGGTCAGGTGCTCGACGCCTGGGGCGCGCCGGTCCCCGGCGCCGAGGTGCTCGAGCTGGAGCGCACGCAGACCGTGGCGTCGTGCTTCGGCCCGATCGAGTCGGTCGTGCCGTCGCACCGCGCCGACGCCCAGGGAGCCTTTCGCTTCGCGACCGCCAGCACGAGGGAGACCGTCACGATCTCTGCCCGCGCGCCGGGCCATGGCCCGGGCCCCGCGACCGTCGCCGTGATCGGCGGGCCCCCCGTCGCGCTCCGCCTGGCTCCCGAGGCGCGGCTCGAGGTCCTGGTGCGCGACCGCCTGAGCGGCGCACCGATCGCGGGCGCCGAGGTCCAGGTCGACGAGACCCGGGTCACCACCGACGCCCTCGGACGGGCGCAGGTCGGCAGCCTCGGAGAAGGGCTGCACCCGGTCACGATCTCGGCCCCTGGCTACTCCCTCTGGCAGCGCGGCGAGGTGCCGACCAGCCCAACGGCCGTCCAGCTGCTCGCGGTCGAGCTCGACCGCGGCCGCCGGCTCGAGGGCACCCTCCGCAGCCCGCGCGGCGAGCCCCTGGCCAGCGCCGCCGTGACCGTCGCCGGGCGCATGGCGACCACCGACGCCGCCGGCCGCTACGCCCTCGTCGACCTCCCGCCGGGGCGTCACGTGCTCACCGCGCAGACCCCGGCGCTCGGCTACACGGCCGAGGTCGACCTCGACCTCGCGCGCACCCTCGACGCCGTCCTCGAGCCCAAGGTTTTGCTGCGCGTGCGCCTCACCCGCGCCGGCAGCCCCACCTCCGCCGTGATCGAGGTTCAGCGCTTCGGCCGGACCGAGTCCCGGCTCTACCAGGAGGCCGAGGGCGGCAGCCTCTCCGCGCGCCTGCTCCCCGGGCGGGTCGAGCTCTCGCTCGGCGGCGGCTCCGCGGTGGGGCGACGCACGGTCGACCTCGTGCCGGGGCAGACCCTCGACCTCGCCTGGGAGCTGCCCGGCGACAACGCGCGCGCGCGCCTGCTGCAGGCCAACGGCCAGCCGGCGGCCCAGGCCTACGTCGTGATCTGCCGGCAGCGTGAGCAGGTGGGCTACGCGGTCACCGACGCCCGGGGCGAGGCGCACCTCGTCGTGGAGCCCGGGATCTACGACGTCTACGCCCGCGACCTCGCGCACCGCGCGGTCAGCTTTCGCCGGGGGGTCATGCTCCCCGCCGACCTCGAGCTCACGCTCGCCCCCGGCGGCCGCTTCGCGGGGCGCCTGCTCGACCCGGCGGGTGCGCCCCTCGCGAAGTTCCGGGTGACCGTGGTCGGCGTCGAGCACTCCGCGCGCCGGGAGGCCGTGACCGACGCCGAGGGGCGCTTCGAGGTCGAGGAGCTCTACACGGGTCGCTACCGCTTCGAGCTCGACCGGGGTCAGCTCGAGGTCGAGGCGTTGCGGCGCGGGGCCTCGGGCTTGAGCCTCGACCCCGTGGAGGCCGCAGCGCTGGCGGGCGAGACCCGGGAGGTCGTCCTGCGGCTGCGGTAGACGCCTCGCCTTACCTCGCTTCAGGGGCCTGGGGGGCAGGCCCCGGGCCGCCCAGGCCGGATTGCCAATTTCGCAATTTCCTGGGAACGCCTCCCCGGGCCCGGGGGTGGAGACCCCAACCCGGTAAGGAGGCCCCATGCGGCGCTGGATCGTTGGAGCGAGCACCCTCGCAGCTTTGGGCGCCCTCGCGGGCTGTCCGAAGACC
>JAGQRJ010000792.1 GCA_020425635.1 Planctomycetota bacterium
CGGGGCTCACCGAGGTCTCGGCGCTGCTCGGTCAGGGCAAACCCCGCGCGGAGGGGGAAGACCTCGCGAGCGCGCTGCTCCCGGGACCTGCCTCCCCCCCCCCGAGCGACGCCGCCGCCTCGGGGCCTGGAGGGCCGGAGACCGCTGGAGCGAGCGTCCCAGGCGGGTCGAGCCCCGCCTTGGCCTTCAGGGCCACCCAGCCCTCCCCCCAGAGCGAGGAGCCCGAGGCGAGCGGGGAGGCCCTGAGGGACCCTGCAGAGCTGCCCCGCCCAGAGGGTCCGCGCCAGGAGGCCGGCGCCGCGCACGACGCGGGCGGGCGCGTCCTCCGCGCCGTCGTCGCCACGGGGCGCGCCCCGAGTGCCCCGTCCCTCCTCGAGCAGGTCCGCTTCGTGCTCCAGCCCGACTTGAATCAGGCCCGCGTCCGCCTCGACCCGCCCGGCCTGGGGAACCTCCTCGTCGACGTGCGCGAGGTCGAGGGCGAGCTGAGCGCGCAGATCCAGGTCGAGCGCCCCGAGGTCCTGCGAGAGATCGAGCGCCTGCTGCCTCAGTTGCACGAGGCGTTCCTGCGCAACGGCCAGGCCCTGACCCGGATCGAAGTCAGCCTGAACCTGCAGGGCTTCACCGACGCCGACGCCCAGGGCCACGAACAGCAGCCCTCCAGCGGCTGGGAGCGCGACGAGGCCCTGTCGACACCCCCGCCCCCCTCCCTCGCCGGGCCCGCCCGCGCGCTCACCCTCCGCCTCGCGCCCCGCGCGGGGCTCGACACCCTGGCCTAAGGAGCCCTCCATGGACGTCAGCGCCCTCAGCGGCCTCGCTGCCCCGACCCAAGCCCAGCAAGCCGCCCCCGACCAGGAGCTCGACCGCGACGCGTTCCTCCAGCTCCTGGTCGAGCAAATGCGCAATCAGGATCCGCTCGAACCCGTGGGCAACGAGGACTTCATTGCCCAGCTGGCGCAGTTCACGGCGCTAGAGAACAGCGAGCTGAGCGCCGACCGCCTTGGGTCCCTGGTGCAGATCGAACAGCTGGGCCAGGGCGCGGCCCTCGTCGGACGCAAGGTCAGCTACCGCTCCCCCACGAGCGGCGAGGTCCTGCCAGGGATCGTCTCCGGCGCCGAGCTCACCGAGAACGGGGTCCTCGTCGACGTCGGTGGCGAGCGCGTCCCGCTCGCCAACGTGCTCCGGGTCGACGACGCCGCGGGCGCCACCTCCCAAGCCGACTGAGCACCACCCCCCAACCCACGACACACGAGGAGAGAACCATGGGCAATTCACTGGAGGCGGGCGTCTCGGGGCTCCGGGCGCACCAGGACATGCTGGACGTCGTCGGCAACAACCTGGCGAACATAAACACACCTGGGTTCAAGGCGTCGCGCGTGACCTTCGCCGACCTGATCAGCGAGACCGTGCGCACGGGGACCGCGCCCACCGCGACCCTCGGCGGGACCAACCCGAACCAGATCGGTCAGGGGGTGCGGGTCGGCTCGATCGAGCAGGACATGCGCCAGGGCGGGCTGCAGACCACCGGGCGCAGCCTCGACCTCTCGCTCGAAGGCGAAGGCTACTTCGTGCTCAGCGACGGCACCTCGGACATGTACTCCCGGGTGGGCACGTTCGGGATCGACTCGGACAACACCCTCGTCTCGACCACGAGCGGACTGCGCGTGCAGTCCGCCACCGGCGAAGACATCGTGATCGACGTCGACAGCACCCTCCCGGCGGCCGCCAGCACCGAGGTCAACTTCACCGGAAACCTCGACGCCCTGGCCAGCCCGCCCGTCGCCGCGCAGATCGCGACCCCGCCGCTCAGCGAAGGCGCCCCCGCCACGGTCAGCGGGGCCAACGGCGCGCCCTTCGCGCTCGCAGACGGCCAGCAGTTCACCTTGCGCGCCAACGGCCAGGCCGCCGAGGTCGTGACCTTTCGCGCGGTCGACTTCGCCGCGATCGGCGCCGCCACCGCCGCGGAGGTCGCCGCGGCGATCAACGCCCAGCTCAGCGGCGTCGTGGCCAGCGACGTGGGCGGCACGGTCCAGCTCGCCTCGACCCAGACCGGCAACGGCTCGAGCCTCGACGTCGACGACGGCGTCGGGAACCCCGCCTTCACCCTGGGGCTCTCGACCACGCTCACCTTCGGGACCGAGGTCCCGGCGACGGCGACGACCCAGCTCAACGACCTGCCCCAGAACAGCTCCGACTACGTGCCCGGGGACATCATCGACGTCGCGGGCCTGGACGCCGACGGGACCCCGGTCAGCGCGACCTTCGTCTACGGGACCGGGGTCGGCCAGAACGGCACGACCCTCGGCGACCTCACGGCCTTCGTACAGGGCCTCTACCCGGGCAGCACCGTCTCGATCGCCACGAACGGCTCGGTGCAGATCGACGCGGTCGCCGTCGGCGAGTCGCCGCTGCAGCTGACCCTCACCGACGGCCCCGTGAACGCGGGCTTCACGAGCTACTCGTCGATCCCCTACGCGACCACGGTCGAGGGTAACGACGGCGCGATCCTCGAGACCTCGATCGAGGTGATCGACGCCCAGGGCAGCCCCCACGCGGTGCTGTTCACCCTGCACAAGACCGCCCCCAACCAATGGGAGGTCACGGCGACCCTCCCCGACGGCGACGGGACCCTGCTCGACGGCGACGTCCAGGGGGTGCGCTTCAACGACGACGGCTCCTTCGACTTCGTCTCCGGGATCGGAATCGGCGACCCAAACATCGAGATCGTGTGGGCCGGGACCACCGCGACCCAGACGATCACCCTCGACTTCGGGGCCAACGGCGAGTTCAGCGGACTGACCCAGTTCGGCGGCGCCATGACCGCGGGCGCCACAGAGCAAGACGGCTTTGGCTTCGGCACGCTCTCGTCGCTGAACGTGAACGCCGCGGGCGAGATCCAGGGGGTCTACACCAACGGGCAGATCCAGGTCCTCGACCAACTCGGGATCACGACCTTCGCCAACCCCGCCGGGCTGAGCAAGATCGGTGACTCGCTCCTGGCAGCCTCCCCGAGCTCAGGCGCCCCGACTCCGGGGGTCGCGCTCAGCGGCCGCGCGGGCAAGGTCGTCGCGGGAGCCCTCGAGGGCTCGAACGTGGACATCGCCCTCGAGTTCACCCGGCTGATCACGGCCCAGCGCGGGTTCCAGGTCAACTCCCGCACGATCACGACCACCGATCAAATGCTCCAGGAGCTGGCCAACCTGATCCGCTAGCCCGCAGGACTCGCCACTTCATGGTGAGTTTGCGGGGTAGCCGCCTGCGAAGCAGGAGGGCTGCCCCGGAGCGAGTCGGCGGCTTCGCCGCCGCGAGCGAGGCGCAGCGACGGTGGGCACCCGGCCGTAGCCGGGTCACACCGTCTTGAGCAACACCGCTGGGTGCACTTCGAATCCACGAGCGGCGCGCGTGGTGAGAGGTGCGGGCTCGTCCAGGCCAAGCTGGGCCTTGGACTTAACCCACCAGGCCCATGAACCGGAGGCCTGGGGGAAAACGCGCTCAAGGCCTCGGCGTTTGGGCCGAACTTCAAGGCAAGGGATCGCGCATGCCCAGCATTCAGTTCAGCGGATTGGCCTCGGGCCTCGACACCCAGGGGATCGTCTCGGCCCTGGTCTCGGTCGAGCGGCTCCCGATCCAGCGCATGCAGGTTCGCCAGAGGAGCCTGACGTCCTCCAAGAACCTGTTCGGCGACCTCCGCACCAAAGCCACCGCGCTGAAGGACTTGGCCGCCGCCCTGGTCGACCCGAGCGTGTTCGCCGCGCGCAAGGTCAGCTCCAGCGACGAAACGAAGCTCGGGCTCACGGTCGGCGACAGCGCCGCCCCCGGCTCCCACGACCTGATCGTGAGCCAGCGGGCCGCGGCGACGAGGCTGGCCTCCCTCGGCCACGCCGACGCCGACGCGAGCGGCGCCCTCGGCAGCGGCACCTTGAGCATCACCGTCGGGTCCACGGTGACCGACGTGACGGTCGCGGCGGGCGAGGACTCGCTGAGCGCGGTGCGCGACGCGATCAACGCGGCCGACGCCGGGGTCACGGCCTCGGTCGTCAACGACGGCAGCGGCACGCCCTACCGCCTGGTGATCACCGGCACCCAGAGCGGGCTCGCCAACGCGGTCTCGGTCGACGCCAGCGGGCTGAGCGGCGGGAGCCAACCCCTCAGCCTGTCGACGATCACCACCGCGCAGAACGCCGAGTTCACCCTCGACGGGATCTTCATGCAGCGCCCGTCGAACACGGTGACCGACGCGATCGAGGGCGTCACGCTCGAGCTGCGCGACACCACGACGGCCCCCCTCACGATCGACGTGAGCCTCGACGCGGAGGCCTCGAGCGCCCGGGTCAAAGAGCTCGTCGACGGCTACAACGCGCTGGTCGAGCTGATCAACGAGAACAGCGTCCCCGGGGAAGACGGCGCCCCCGGGGGACCCCTGATCGGCGACTTCGCGGCCAGCGTCGCGCTACGGAGCATGCGCTCCGCGGTGGCCTTCGCCTCGGGGAGCGGGATCGCCGTAAACCTCTCGTCGATCGGGATCGCGACCGAGCGCGACGGGAGCCTCAAGCTCGACGAGACGAAGCTCAGCGCGGCGATCGAGTCCGACTCCGGCGCCGTCGCCTCCCTCGTGGCCGACGCGGCGACCCGCCTCGAGTCGGCGTCCGACGAGCTCGGACGCGCGAGCGACGGCGTCTTCGCGCGCCGCGCGACCACGATCGACTCCACCCTCCGCGACCTCGACCGACAGATCGCCCGCCGCGAGGCCAGCCTGGAGAAGCTGCAAGAGTCGCTGACCCGGCGCTTCACCGCGCTCGAGACCCTCTCTGCCCGCTACCAATCCCAGGCTGGATTCCTGGCCGCACTCACCGGGAGCAACCAGCAATGAGCCTCGCCCAAGCCAAGCGCGCCTATGGCGGCAACCGCGTCATGACCGGCACGGCCCTCGACCTCGTCGTCCTGCTCTACGAGCGCGCGATCCTCGACGTGCAGCGCGCGCAGCAGGCGGCGAGCGAGGGCAAGTGGTACGAGAGCAACGCGGAGCTCGGTCACGCACGGCAGATCGTGCTCGAGCTCTTGAGCTCGCTCGACCGCGAGCGCGGCGGCGAAGTGGCCGCGAACCTCGCCTCGCTCTACGTGTTCTGCGCGAGTCGCTTGGTCCCCCCGGCCCACGCCGAGGGGGTCCAGGCAGCCCGCGAGGTGCTCGACGAGCTCCTCGCCGGCTACCGCGAGCTGCGGAGCGGTCGCGGCGGTGTCTGAGGCGCTGGGTGAGCTCAACGCGCTCCTCGCGCGCACCCAAGACCGGATCGAGGCCGGCGACGTCGCGGGCGCGCTCGCACTCGAGGTCCGCTGCCAAGCGCTCCTGGAGCGGATCGCCGGAGACGTCGCAGCCCACGGAGTGAGCCCGAGCCTCGAGGCCGCGATCCCGTCGACGCGCCAGGCCTTCGAGCGGATCCTGGTCTTGCTCGCGACGGTCAAGCTCGAGACCCGCGTGAGCCTCGAGGAGGTCCGCCGCGAGCGCGGCACGCTCGGCGGCTACCGCACGGCGCGAGGTCGAACCGCTCGCGACTGGACCGCCTAGGAGCGACGCTCGCGGTCGGGCCCGAGGCGAGGTCGGCTCTTACTTACGGGGCGTGCAGGGTGCGCCGGGCGGGGCCGGCGAGCACGAAGCGGTCGTGGACCCGGTCGTAGCGCCGGTTCTCGGTGTCGACGCCGTCGGGGCGCAGGCGGTAGCGGCGGTAGATCGCGTCGTGCTTGGTGGTGCTTCCGGCGCAGGAGACGAGGAGCGGCACGCGCTCGCCCGGGAGCGTGAGCTGGAAGGCGCGGTGGGTGTGCCCGCAGAGCAGGAGCTGCACGCCCTGGCGCTGGCAGAGCGCGATCAGCGCCTTGCCGTCGCGGTTGCCGCGGGTCACGCGGTCGGGCTTGCCGTCGCCGAGCAAGGGGGGGTGGTGCACGAGCACGACCTTGATCGGGGCGTCGGTCTCGGCGAGCAGGCGCTCGGCGGTGGCGAGCTGCGCCTCGCCGAGCACCCCGTAGGCGTGGAGGAAGGGCGTCGCGACCGCACTGTCGAGGGAGAGGAAGAGCACGTCGTCCACGCGCTGGGCGTAGGGGTAGTCGAGCTGGGCCTCCCCCAGGAGCGGCGCGACGAAGCGCGCGAAGCGGTGCGTGGCGTGGGCCTCCCGGGTGTAGGCGTCGTGGTTGCCGGGAATGATCGAGCGCCGCTCCGGGGGCACCGGCAGGCGCGAGAGGAGCTCGCAGGCGCGGGCGAACTCGCTCTCGAAGGCGAGGTTCGTCAGGTCGCCGGTCACCGCCACGTGGTCGGGCGGGTCCTGGGCGAGGTCCTCGAGGGCCGCGTGCAGCACGCCCACGGGGTGCGAGCGGTTGGTCAGCAGGTTGAACCCGCCGAGGATCCGCTTGCCGACGTAGCGCTGCCAGCGCTCGCCGGCGAGGGGCGCGCCCATGACGTGAATGTCCGAAATGTGGGCGAGCTCCACCCTACTTGGTCCCCTCCGGGGAGTACTCGATCGTCCAGCCCTCGCGCGGGAAGGCGCGGGTCACCCGGATCCGCGTGCCGTCGGGGGCGACGATCGCGTAGTCGTCGCAGTGCCAGGGGATCGAGGTCATGGCCCACTGGGCGAGGGTGAAGTGCAGGTGGGGGCGCCCGGTGTTGCCGCTGTTGCCGACCTCGCCGACCTGCTGCCCGGCCTCGACGTGCTCGCCCTCGCGGACCTTGATCGAGCCCATTTTCAGGTGCAGGTACCAGCTCTGCTCGCCGTTCTCGTGCAGGATCGAGACGCCGTTGTGCTTCTTGAGCGCGTCCTCGGGGATCTCGCCGATCGGGTTGTCGGTGAAGCCCTCGGTGACCTGGTAGACGACGCCGGGGGCCACGGCGTAGACCGGCTCGCCGAAGCAGTAGTAGTCGTCGAGCTCCTTGCCGTCGTTCTTCCAGAGCTTGCCTTCGGCGTCGGGCTTCATGATGTCCAGGGCGTAGATCGCGAAGCCCTTGAGCTGGTGGTGCCGCGAGGAGTCGGGGCTCGCGTGCCAGCGCCCGTGGAGCGGGAACTGCAGCGGGAGGGTGCGCTGGCGGTAGGCCTCGGTGTACTTGCGCGAGAGCTTGATCGCGGTCTTGTCCCAGGGGTCGAGGGCCAGCGCCTCGCAGAGCAGCATGCGCGCGGTGTCGGGCGCGCCGTGGTCCTCGGCGCGACGCGCGAGCTTGACCAGGGCGTCGGGATCGACGGTCTTCAGCTCGCGGCGCTCGGTGGCGATCACCGTCGCGCTGTCGACCCACTCCCCGCCGACCTTGATCCGCCCCAGGCGGTGCTGGGCGTCGGCGAAGTCGGGGTCGAGGGCCAGCGCCTGCTCGTAGGAGCGCTTGGCCTCGTCGTCGAGCCCCTTGTCGGCCGCCCACACCCCGACGCGCAGCCAGTCCTTGGGGTCGGCGGCCTTCTCGGCCTTGCGCGCGTAGGTCGCGCGCAGCTTCTCCAGCGCCTCCTCGTCGGGGGGCGGGATCTCGGCCAGGCTCTCGATCGCGGCGTACTTGATCTTCTTCTTGCCCGGCGCGCGCACCTCGAGGTAGCTCGACTTGAAGGTGACCGTGCCCTGCAAGACCTCGCCCGTGTAGAGCGTGACCTGCAGGCGCACCTTCTCTTCGGTGTTGGTGGCCAGAGCGACGCTCATGGCCAGCGCGGCGATCGTCAAGGCGCGGGTCCACATGCCCCGAGCATAGCGGACGGGGGCCGAACGCGCCGGGGGCGCCCCTGCGGCGCGCGGGGCGGGTCGCTCGTGGCGCGCCGCGTCGTGGCGGAGGAGGGCCCCTCCCGCCTAGAGTCGAGCCGCTGCGACTCCTGGTGAGACGCGCCGCAGGAGCATGAGTTGATCCGCACCAAGATTCTCGGTCTCGGCTCGTACGTGCCCGACCGCGTGGTCCCGAACTCGGAGATCCCCTACCTCAACGACCGCCACGAGGTCTGCGCCGAGCAGCAGACCGACACCTCGCACGAGTGGATCGAGCAGCGCTCGGGCATTCGCGAGCGGCGCTACGTGCCCAACGACGGCTCGGTGGGCTGCAGCGACCTGGCGCTGATCGCCAGCCAGCGCGCCCTCGAGGACGCCGGGCTGCGGGCCGACGAGGTCGACTGCATCATTCTCGGCTCGCTCTCCCCCGACATTCACTTCCCGGGCACGGCGGTGTTCCTCCAGGAGAAGCTGGGGATCTCCGGCGGCGGCTGCGCCTGCTTCGACATTCGCCAGCAGTGCAGCTCCTTCGTCTACGGGCTGCAAATGGCCGACGCCTTCGTGCGCACGGGCGCCTACCAGCGCGTGCTCCTCGTGGGCTCGGAGGTCCACAGCCACTCGCTGGACTTCACCACCCGCGGGCGCGACGTCATGGTCCTGTTCGGCGACGGCGCCGGCGCCGTGGTCGTGGGGCCCGTGGAGAGCGACGACCCGCGCGAGGGCGTGATCCACACCCAGTGCCACGCCGACGGCAGCGGCGCCTGGGACCTCTACATGAAGGTGTTCGAGATCTCGCACGCACCCTTCGTGTGGTACGACGCCCGGGACCGCGAGGAGAACCAGACGATGTACCCGCAAATGAAGGGCAAGAAGGTCTTCATGAACGCGGTCAAGCGCATGGTCGAGGCCACCCAGCAGGCGCTGCACACCACGGGGTTGAGCTGGGACGACATCGACTGGTTCGTGCCCCACCAGGCCAACCTGCGGATCAACCAGAAGGTGGCCGAGCTCGCGCGGATCCCCAGCGAGAAGGTCTTGAACACGATCGAGATCTACGGCAACACGACCGCCGCGACCGTGCCCCTGACCCTCGACTACCACCGCCAGCAAGGCCGGGCCAAGCGCGGCGACCTGGTGCTGAGCACGGTCTTCGGCTCGGGCTACACCTGGGGGTCCACGGTCTTCCGCTTCTAGACGCTAGGGGGGCCGCGCCGCCGGACGGGATTCCGCGTGGTTGGACACCCCGACCCCGGTGGTCTATGGTCAAGGGGTGAGAACGTTCGCGCGTAAGGCTCTGCTCCTGACGGCTGCGTTGGCTCTGCTCGTGGGCGGATCCAAGCTGCTGACGCTCTGCGTTCACGACGACCACGTCGGCTTCGAGTTCTCCTGGCAGCCGTGCTGCGAGACGGCGGCCTGCTGCGAGCGCGCGGCTCCCGTGGAGTCCCACGACCCGAGCGTGGGCTCGCACGACGGCTGCGAAGACTACGCCCTCGACGTGGACGTCGACTGGGCCCCGAGCGCGGCCGTGGACGCCTGCCCCACGCCCTGGGGCCTGGTGATCGGGCAGGCCGAGCAAGCTCGCTTCGTGTCGTATCCCTGCAAGCCGCTCCCCGCGGCTCCCAGCCGAGCCCCGCCTCCCGATCGATCCCTGCGGACCGTCCACCTGCGCTGCTAACCCTCCTGGGCCGTCGACCCTCCCGACGCCATGCGGGCGTCGGGACCGCTCTGCCTAGGAGGAACCGTGATCCCCGATCCAGCGCCCGGCGCTCCCCCCCGAACCATTCATGAGCTCTCCGCGGGCACCCAAGCCCCGAGCGCCGTGCCGCTGCCTCCGTTGCGCTGGAAGACGCGGATCCTCCTGCCCTGCCTGCTGCTGCTCACGGTCGCCGGCCTGTTCCTGGCCGTGAGCTGGGACAGCCTGGCGCCGGCGGTCCCCGTCCGCGTGGCGCCGGTGATCGGCAAGCGCGTCGAGGGCGCGGTCGGCGCGGCGACGGTGCAGGCGGCCGGCTGGTTGGAGCCCTTCCCCTATCCGAGCTACGTGCCCGCCCTCGTCCCGGGCGTCGTCGAGGAGGTCCTGGCCCTCGAGGGAGACCGGGTCGAGCGGGGCCAGGTCGTGGCGCGGCTGATCGACGACGAGGCGCGCCTCGCCGCCGACGAGGCGGCCGCGGCCCTGGAGGAGGCGCGGGCGCAGCTCGCGTCGGCCCAGGCGAACCACGCGAGCGCGGTCGAGGCCAACGAGCTCTTGATCGACCTCACGCGCGAGGTCGCCCAGCAGGCGGCCCGGGTCGCCGGCGCCCAGGCGTCCCTCGCCGAGCTCGAGGCGCGGATCCGCGCGGGCGAGAGCGCCCTCGCCGTGATCCGCGACGAGGAGGCGCGGACCACGCCCCTGGTGGAGGGCGGCGCGGTGAGCGAGGGCGTGGGGGTTCAGCTGCGGCTCAGGCTCGAGAGCGGGGTCGCGGAGCTGGAGGCCACGCGCCGCCGGGAGGCCGTGCTCCGCGCGGAACTCGCCATGGCGCAGGCGGGGGAGCGGGCCGCCCGCGACCACAGGGCCTCGCTGGTCGAGGA
>JAGQRJ010000793.1 GCA_020425635.1 Planctomycetota bacterium
CGGCGCCGCCCCCAGGCGGGGGCATGGGCACCGCCGGGCCGGTGCCTCCGCCCGTGCCGACCCCCTGCTCCTCGAAGGTGAAGGCGATCGGGTTCAGGGCGTTGCCGAAGGGGTCCTTGGGGGCGTCGGCGAAGTAGACGACGAAGGTCACGCGATCCGCGGTCGGGTAGCGCTCGAGGTTCAGCGGGATCGGGCGCGTGTTCGTGAGCTCGAGCTGGCCGTGCTGGATCGCGCCGTTGGGGCCCCAGCCGTTGCTGGCCGAGGTCACCGGCGCGAGGACGTCGATCGGACCGGTGCTCTGGTCGCGGGAGTCGCCGCGGCCGTCGAGGGCCTTGATCGCGACCCGATACGGGTCGGGGCTCAGCGACATGTCGAAGCTGAGGCGCACGGTCAGCGCGCCGACCGGAATGCTTCCGTTGCCCTGGGGGTCGGTCTCGACCTGAGCCACGCTGGCCGTGGCCTCGAAGGGCACCGCCCAGATCGGGTTGGTGAACGAGCGGCGGTCGTCGGTGTCGGTGTCGACCGGGGCGGGCGCGGTGAAGCTGCCGAGCTGCAGGCAGGAGGTCGTGTCGATGGTTCCCTCCTCGCCCGGGTCGATCGGCTCCTCGAGGTCCTGGTCCGCTCCGGCGGCCGCGAGGGCGCCGCGGGGCTCGAGGAAGGGCTTGCCCGAGGGCTTCGCGCCCAGCGGGTTGGGGTCGCCGACGCTGGTCCGGTAGAGCGCCAGCGACTGCACGGGACCCCCGAACTCGGCGGTGTTGGTGTAGCGGTAGCGGAAGCGGACGTGCGGCGAGCCGCGGCGCACGAGGGCCGTGCCCCGACCGTCGAAGTCGCCGCCGCCGCCCAGGCGGCCGTCCTTGTCTTCCCAGGCGGGGGTCGCGTCGTGCCAGGCGAGGGCCTGCCCGTCGAAGCGGTCCTCGGCGTCGAGGGAGAACCAAGCCAGCGGCCCGTCGGTGAGGATCGAGTTCCCGTCGAGCATGGCCTCGAAGGCGCGCTCCTGGGAGGTCGCGGCGGTCTGGTCGCTGGGGAGGGCGTAGGTCACGACCCGGCCGTAGGCGCGGGCCGAGACGTCGAAGCTCGACGCCGAGGTAATGATCGTCGCCTTGCGGCTGGTCGAGTAGTTGAAGTCGCCGTGGGCGTCGTTGCCGGCGACCGCGAGCACCTTGCGCGGGAAGCGGATCCCCGGACGCGAGGCGAGCTCGTACTCGAGCAGCGGGGCCACTTGCTCTGCGTGGTACGTGCCCAGGGCGTGGTAGAGCTGCTCGTCCCAGTCGGGGTTCGAGCGGTTCCAGCGGGGGTCGGCGAAGGGGTTCACGTCGTCCCAGTCGATGCCGTTGCCCATTTTTCGCCGCTTGCCGTCGCTGTTCCAGAGCTGCACCCCCTTGGAGACGAAGCCCGTGCCCTCGGCGTTGACCGGGAGGTCGACGCGCTTGGCCGGGTCCATTTCGAAGGCGGTCTGGAAGGTCTCCTGGGTCCAGTCGTTGTCGCCGTAGGGGTGGGCCGCGAAGGTCGCCGCGTGGTGGTTCTCGGCGCGGTTGGTCTGGGCCAGGGTCCGCAGCACGTCCTCGAGCTTGGTGTCGGGCCACGGGTCGCCGAGGGCGCGCATGAGGTCGCTCCCGCCGTGCCACGCGCCTTCGATATGCTGCCCGCGATAGCTCAGCATGTGCACGCCGCCGGGCGTCTGGACCGTGATCCCGAACACCTGCCGCGGACCGCTGGAGTGGATCGTGATCTCCTCCCCGGCGGAGATCCCGAACAGCTGGCGGTGGCGGTGGTATTCGTCCACGCCCGGCCCGCTGGAGGCGACGGAGGTCGGGCCGATCGGCGGGCGGTCGCGGATCGTGTCGCCGGCGTTGTAGGTCGCGTTGTGGTCGGTGACCACCAGCCGGCCGTCGACGGCGTCGACGGCGTCGGTCAAGCCGATCGCGTGCGCGGCCTCCTTGAGCATGACGAGCGGGCCGCCGAGCTGGCGCTTGGGCGCGAGCAGGTTGAAGGCGTCCTCGTAGTACCACTCGGCGATCGTGTGGTGGTGGGCGTCGTAGTACTGGCCTCCCCCCGGCAGCTGCGGGCGCGGGGCGGCGCCGAACTCGACCTTGAGCACCCACTTGGTGGTGCCCGAGCGCAGGCTGCGGCTCCGGCCGAGGAAGCGGCGGCGGTTGTCGTATCGCAGCTCGACGTCGAGGTAGCGCACCTCGTCCTGAGCGGGGACGGGGGCCACCCCAAAGGCGTCGCGGGGGATTCGGAGGACCGTGTGCTCGCCGGGGAGGGTGACGTCCCGGTGGCCGAACACGCGCAGGTCGGGCTGGCCGCTGGGGTCCAGGACGAGCTGCCCCTCCTCGTCGATCGCGGTTAGCCCAGGCGGAGCCAGGGTCGCGCCGCCGCGCTCGTCGTCGTAGATCAAGGTGCCCCGGCCCGCGGCGCGATCCGGCTGCTGGCGTTGCCAGACCCGGACGCGCTCGAGCTGGACGACGGTGTTGGGGTCGAGGTCGCCCTTCTCGGCCACGAAGACCAGGAGCGGCAAGTAGCTGCGCGCGGGCTCCAGGCGGAACGGGGCGTCGCAGATCAGGTTCAGTTGGGCGTTCTGCTGGTATTGGGTGTTGACCGAGCGCGGTCCGACCCCGGGGACCTCGACGTCGAGGCTGGCGGCGTCGTCGGCGGGGGTTGCGTCGCCGGCGCGGTCCTCGAGGAAGACCTCGGCCACGAACAGCTCCGGGAGGAAGCGCAGGGTGTCGGGCTCGAGGGGGAAGCTCAGCTCGATCGCGTCGCCCGCGGCTAGCGGCGCGAAGGTCTGGGGCAGCAGCGGCAGCTCTCCCACACGGCCGGCGAGGCGGCCACCCTCGGGGAGCCCGCGGCCCTCGACGGTGGCGCGGAGCACGAGCCCGCCGTCTTCGCGGGCCTCGGCCACCAGCCGCGCGAGCGCGAGGTCGCGGGGGGGGGCGCCGGCGCTGAGGCTCGCGCTCAGGGCCTCGTCGCCGAGCTCGAAGCGGA